>JBDRFW010000025.1:0-2673 GCA_043818415.1 Chloroflexota bacterium
GGAAGCCAGGGAAGAGGCTCTCCAGAGAATGATCGATGATGCCGCCAAGCAAGGGGCAAATGCCGTTGTCAGCATGAGATTCACCACTTCCATGGTAATGCAGAACGCCTCCGAGATACTCGCCTACGGAACCGGCGTCGTTGTGGAATAATCAGTGCCCGGTCACCAGTGACCACAGGACACGCCATGGCTTCAGCTTGATCAGGCCCACCGGCAGCTCCAGTTCCCTGGTTTCTACTACCGGATAGGCGTTTATCCTATCGATTTCCGGTTTCAACCGGCCCAGTTCACTTTCAAGGTCACCCCTGGACATCAAGTCGTCAATCCGGTGCATCATCTCCCAGGCGGAGCTCACCCGCCGCTCCCCGACCTCGGCCAGCTCGCGGGGAATATTGCCGTATTTTAACTTCAGCCGGTTTAGGTTGAGTATCGACTCGTAGGCAGTATCGGCAATCTGGTGAATGTCCAGCCACTCCGTCTCGTAGTTCAGGGAGTATTTCCAGCTTGCCGATAACAGCGCCCGGCGGTGCTCTTCCAGCGTCCGGAAACGGAGGCGATAGCCATGGCGCTCCGGCTGCTCGAAACCAAGGCTACCCGGGTCGAGGAAGGGAGATACCGGGGCGATGAACAGGGCGAGCCGTTCGTCCCCTTTGAACCGCTGCAACAAATGCTCGCAGTAGTCGATTGTTTCCCTCACCGAGGATACCGTCTGCCGGGGCACCCCGATCATGAAGAAAACATCCAGCCGGCGGCAACCGGCATCGAGGACATCGGCGAAGGTCTGTTCCATGTCTTCGGTAGAATAATTGCGCCCGCTCGCCCGCCTCACCTCGGGGTCATGGGACTCGGGGGAAATCTCCAGGGCGAATCCGGGGCAGGACTCCCCTATGCGGCGGATAAGCTCCGTCGGCGCCGGGTTGAACAGCTCCAGCATGAACTGGTTCTTCACCTTCTTCTCCCGCAGCCGGCGCAGGACCTCATCGGCATAATCGTCCCCCGGCTGGCGCAGGTCGCCCAGTATAAAAATGGGGCCGCTGCTGAAGCGCTCAATCTGCTTTATGTCATTAACCACCGCCTGCGGGGTGCGGTATCCCGGCTTGCCCCGCTGGTAGAACTGGCGGAAAGCGGCTGCGGAACCGCCGCAGATAACGCAGTTCTCCGTGCAACCGCGGCAGGTTAACACCGCCGTGATGGGATATTCCAGCCAGTTGCTGAAGGGCACGTAGCTGGCAAGGTCACGGTAACGGATGACAGAACGTACCGTATTGGCATAGTGATTGACCATCACGCCGTTGAGATCAGCAGGCACATGGGTGAACGGATTTTCCCTGATATTGCCCTGCCCGTCCCGCCAGACAAGATTGGGCACCGCCTCCGGCTCTATCCCCTTTTTCATACAATCCATCAGCCGGCGCAGAGGCTCCTCAGTCGAGTCCCCCCTCATCACGTAGTCTATCTCCGGGTAACCCATCAGCTCCTTATAAAAGTAGGACGATGACAGCCCGCCGAATATTACCTTCGATTCCGGGTGATGCTGTTTTACCAGCCGGGCGACCTCGATGGCGCCGTGGCAGTGGAGAAGCCAGTGTAAATCAATGCCGAACAGCGGCGCCCGGAGCTTCTTAATAAACTCCCCGGCGTCGAATTTCCGGTCCTTGAGCATCCGAATGGCGAGGTTGGCGATACGCACCCGGTAGCCGACCCGCTCCAGGTAGTCGGCGATGCTGGTGAAACCGATGGGGTACATCTCGAAAACCGGCGACGGCGGGATCAGGTCGCTGACCGGCCCGTAGAGAATCGCCTTTTCCCGAAAGTCGTAGACACTCGGGGCATGCAGTAAAATCAGGTCAAGTTTCGCCATAATATCCCTTTAACCAGCTTATTTCACCGCGGTGTGAATGGCGACCGCCCCCAACAGCAAGGGGCGATAAAAGACCCGGCTGAACCCGGCAGTAAGCAATACCGCTTTCAACTCCTCGGGAGAGTAGAAGCGGGCGGCTGACTCGGCAAGATAGCGGTATGCCCCCCGGTTCCGGGACAGCAGGTAACCTAACGGGTAAACGAACCAGCGCAGGTAAAGGTGATACAGCCCACGAATCAGGCTGGCACGCGGCTGGCTGGTCTCCACGATAACGAACCTGCCGCCGTTCTTGAGCACCCGCAACACCCCGGCGAGGTGCTCGGGCAACAGCGGGTTCCTATAGATCATGTTGCGGAAGGCGAACGAGATGCCGACACAATCAAAGTCCCCATCAGGGAAGGGAAGACCCGCCGCCTCACCATAGACAAACGATATTTTCCGCTCCAGAGCCAGATTCTCCACCTTTTTAGCGGCCAGTTCCAGCATCGGCTGGCTGTAATCAACCCCGATTATCTCCACACCCGGCTCCGCCAGGCGGACAAGCTCCACCGCCAGGTCTCCGGTACCGCAGCCAAGGTCGAGTACCTTCCATGGCTTAAATGATAAGCACTCCGCCGCTGCCTGCCGGCGCCACCGCCTGTCCAGCCCCCAGGTCATGACCCGGTTAACCAAATCATAGCGGGGCGGGACCGACGTGAACATGCCGTGAAGCGGGGCACTGTCAGCCCCTTTATCTTCCTGACGCACCATGATGCTACTCACAAAACACGTTATAGAAACTCACCGTATGAAGTCTACCAGTCAAAATTGGA
>JBDRFW010000026.1:0-3646 GCA_043818415.1 Chloroflexota bacterium
CGTTATAACTATCAGGGAAAGGCAGAGCCAAAAGATGCCGGAAGAACCGCTGTTGAAGGTAAGCAATATCGACGTTTTTTACGGGGGCTTGCAGGCCCTGTGGGAAATATCCCTGACCGTTAATACCGAAGAAATCGTCGCCATTATCGGCGCCAATGGGGCCGGCAAGTCCACCCTGCTCAATACCATATCCGGGGTCATCCACCCGGCCAGGGGCAGCATCGAATTTGAGGGTAGAAAGATAAATGTCCTCGAACCATACCAAATCGTGTCGCAGGGTGTCTGCCTCGTCCCCGAGGCGGGAAGGACCTTCCCCAACATGACGGTACGGGAAAACCTGAACATCGGCTCCTACAACAGCAAGGCGAGGGGCAAAAAGATACAGAACCTGGAGCTGGTCTACGAGCACCTCCCCGTTCTGAAAGAACGACAAAACCAGCTGGCCAAGACCTTGAGCGGCGGGGAAAGGCAGATGCTGGCGATTGGCCGCGGCCTGATGTCCGACCCCAAGCTCATGCTTTTTGACGAGCTGTCTCTCGGGCTTAGCCCGATAATTATCAACGAGCTTTACCGGGTCCTGAGGGAAATCCGGGCCCGGGGTATTACCGTCATCCTGGTCGAGCAAAACGTGAGGCGAAGCCTCAAGGAAGCCGACCGGGCCTATATCCTGGAATGCGGGCGGGTGGTGTTGAGCGGCCACGTGGACGAGCTGCGCGAGGAAGAGAAGGTGCAAAAAGCCTATTTTGGCGCCTGAAGCTGATGGGAATGCGTGTATAGATGAACCTTTTACTTGATTTATCCACTCCCATCGTCATGGGTATATTGCTGGGCGGCCTGTACTCCCTGGTGGCCCTTGGTCTCTCCCTGGTCTTCGGGGTCATGAAGCTGATAAACGTGGCCCACGGCGACCTGGTCCTGCTGAGCACCTACCTGGCCTTTACCATGATGACCTCCTTCGGACTCGACCCCATTCTCAGCCTGGTCATCGGCATACCGGTATTGTTCGTCATCGGGTTCGCCATTCAGAGGTACCTGCTCAACCGTGCTTTCAAAATATCGATGGAAGCCCCCCTGATTATCGCCTTCGGGATTTCCATTATTCTCCAGAATTTCTACCAGATAGTCTGGACGCCGCTGTCCCGTGGTTTGACCCCCTCTTACGCGCTGCTCAGTTTCAGTATCGGCGGACTTAATGTCCCGCTGGTGTACGTGCTTGACTTTGCGGTCTCCCTGATAGTGATGCTGGCCCTCCGCGAATTCATGAAGAGGACTTACGTGGGCCAGGCCATCAATGCTGCCTCCCAGGACCGGGGCGCGGCCCAGCTGATGGGCATTAACGCCAACCGTGTTTATGCCTTCGCCTTCGCTATCGCCATGGTCATGGCCGCCATCGCCGGTGTCTTTCTCGGGCTAACTTTCCCGTTTACGCCGCAGTCGGGCGTCTCCTTCCTCATCATCGCCTTCGGCGTGGTGGTGCTGGGTGGCCTGGGCAGCATCGCGGGGACATTCATCGGCGGCCTAGTGATGGGGCTGGCCCAGACCCTCGGGGGCTACTTCATCGGTACCGGCGCCCAGATGTTCGTCGCCTACCTTATCGTCTTTATCGTATTAGGAGCAAGGCCGCAGGGCATCTTCGGCCGTTAGGAGGCTAGTGAAGGTAAATCCATTCCGGTTAAGAGGAGGCCTGGCACCGCTGCTGATAGCCACCGTGGTGCTGGCGCTGTTCCCGCTCGTCGGGGTGCCTCAAAACTGGATACTTTACCTCTTCCTCTTCTTTATCTACCTGACCCTGGCCAATATGTGGAACTGGCTGGCCGGCTACTGCGGCCTGATATCCCTGTGCCAGCCGGCCTTTATCGGGATTGGCGGGTACACCCTGGCGCTGATGACCTGGGTCGGGCTGCCTATGTGGCAGGGACTGATTGCCGGGGCCATCATCGCCGCCCTGTTTGCCGTAATCATATCGATACCCGTCTTCAGGCTAAGCGGCATCTACTTCGCGGTGGGCACCTTAATCGTGCCCGAGCTGGTGCGGCTTTTCTTTCTGAACTGGCGACCGGTCGGGGGGTTGCTGTACGGCAAGGGCGCCGGCTACGCGGTGAAGGGGGCAACGACGATTCCCGCCACGGATATCTACTGGCTGACCCTTATTATCTGCATCGGCTCGGTGCTGATGATGCGTTTTGTCCTGCGTTCCAACCTGGGACTGGGGCTGGCGGCCGTCCGCGATAATGCCAGCAGCGCAGCCAGCTCCGGGATAAACGTCTTCAAGCTGAAATTATACTCCTTCGTCGCCAGCGCCGCCGTCACCGGACTGGCCGGGGCCGCCTTCTATATCCAGCAGGGATTCATTGAGCCGACCAGCGCCTTCAACGTCAGGTGGACCATGGTCTTGATGCTGGCTACCGTCATCGGGGGGATACGCCTGGAAGAGGGCCCGGCGGTCGGTGCCCTTATCGTCGTCATCCTGCATTTCCTGCTGGCCAGGTACGGCGGGGTCAGTCTCCTCATCCAGGGCGTCATCCTGGTCTTCATCATGCTGATAGCACCGCAGGGTATCATGGGCTCGGTGCGCCGCGCTCTGTCCTACTGGACTCCCCGCCTCCGGCGACAGCCTAGCCGTACCAGGGGGTGAGACGGCCGCCCGGCTTCCTTTGATTAACCTTCCCGGTCTGACTCCGGAATGGCGTCACTCCTTCTGGAGGTCGGGCAGGAGGCTTTCGTAGTAGTTCAGTGACTCCGGATTTGCCAGGGCGTCGCGATTGGTCACCGGCCGGCCGTGGATTGACCTGCCCCCCAAAAAGGAGTCTAGTTATAAAGTAGTTATTAACCTGACTGACCTGTACCCCGTTTTAGGGTCAATCATAAGGTGATTTTTCCGACTATTTTGCCACTTCCAGAAAGAGGGAATATCTGGCCGATTCCTCCTCTGCCCTGTATACCAGATACCCAGAGGGACTGGCCTCGGCACTTGAGAAGCTGGCCGCTTCAACCGCACCAGTAAAATCGGCTAGCTAAACTTCCTGAGAGAAGGTAACAATAGCTTGTTTTGTTGACCAAAGCTTTTTATTTCTAGATATTAAGCCCAAAGGAAATAGAAAAAGTTCTGCCGATTGTCCCCCCCTTCCCCACCACAAAGGTAATGATATTACCTTCCAGTTAATTTCCGGTATTGCCACAAAAAAGACTAGACCACAGGATATTTTAAGCCCGTGGCCTAGTTTTTTGTTCTAGCTTACAAGACGAAACAGCTACGTCTTTTTGATTATTTTCTTGGTTTCCTCTAGAAATTTCGGATCACTAAGCTGCTCATCTGTGTAGCCATGCACTTTCTTTACGTGCTTTATACCTTCTGCCAACACTTCCTCCTCCGTTTCGCCCCTAGCCACGAAGTCGCAATCTACTCCTGCATCCCGACAAGCTAATGTGTAGGCCATTTTACTCACCTCCTTGTCTTGATATGTTTAATTCTCTAATTATGCATAGACGTAATATAAATTAAGCTAAGTTTTCGCCTGATATTGTTCTAAACTAAAAAGAGCACCACCACCATTAAGTCGGCGATTCCAGTGCTCCTCTTTAATCTTCCGCCCCCCCCCAAACCCTTTGTTTATTAAGACTGTTTTAGTAATAAAAGTATAGTCTT
>JBDRFW010000027.1:0-3959 GCA_043818415.1 Chloroflexota bacterium
CCAAAGACCATGCCTGGCTATAATAAACAAGCTTCTGCAATTTCATGGTTGTCATTGCACCCTGCTCTTGAAGTATGTATTTAGCTACATCGAATACAGTTGCCATTTCATTTACACCAATCGGCCTTTATTTAAATTGTAGCACTAATATGTTAATTGTCAAGCCCTTATTGAACAAATGTTCTAAATATATCATAGTTCAAGTTACGAGTTTTTTGTTTATACAAATTATCTCAAAAATCGGCAAAGTCCGTTCTTGACAAGCCGGGAAGCGCCGCCGATAATTGGCAGGTAGTCCGCTAGTCTGCCGTCTGATGGAGAAGGAGGCAAGGTGAAAATACAGAACTACCGTAACGTCAAGGGCAACGAGGCCGCGCCGGGGGTGTTGATGCATGTCGTGGCCGGTCCCGCCGAGGGGGCCCCCAACTTCGTGATGCGCGTCTTCGAGATACATCCGGGCAGCGCCACCCCCCACCACGCCCACCCCTGGGAGCATGAAATCTTCGTGCTCTCCGGGCAGGGCGCCGTGAGGAGCGGCGGTTCCGAAAAGCCGCTCCATGAGGACGACGCTGTGCTCGTCCCGGCCGGTGAGCAGCACAGCTTCGCCGGTACCGGCCAGGACGTCTTCCGTGTTATCTGCGTGGTGCCGCTCGTGGACGGCCGGATGCCGGGCATGCCCGCCGCGGATTGATGGCGCGCGCGGCGCTCTGCTATAGTGGGACTGTATCCAGTTAGATTAAAGGGGGGAAACATGGCCGTATCCGGTGGCGATTTATTGATAGACTTACTTCGGAGCTGCGGAATCGAGTACATCTTCTGCTCTCCGGGCTCGGAGTGGACGCCGGTCTGGGAAGGCCTGCTCAAGTGCCGGGAGGACGGCGAGGCCGCGCCGCAGTACCTCAACTGCCGTGACGAGATACTGGCCGTCAGCATGGCGCAGGGCTACGCCGAGAGCACCGGCGGCCTGCCGGCCGTTCTCCTGCATGCCGGCGCGGGGTCGCTGCACGGGGCCATGGCCATGCGCAACGCTTACTCCGCCCGCGTTCCCCTGCTGATTTTCGGCGGGGAAAGCTGCGAGCACCGCGGCGACGGCGAGGTCGGGCCGCAGGGCTGGCACTGGCTCGGGCTCCTCTCCGACCTCGAAAGTCCGGCCGACCTGGTGAAGGACTACGTCAAGTGGAGCCGCGCCGTCAGCACGGCGGATAACCTGGCGGACGCCGTTTACCGGGGCAGCCAGATTGCCCGCGCCGCCCCGGCGGGGCCCGTTTTCATATCGGTAACCCAGGAGCTGATGCAGAAGTCGCCGCCGGATATCAGGATAAGCCCTCCCCCCCGCGTGGTCAGGACCGCCCCCCGGCTCGACGACGTCCGCCAGGCGGCACAGTGGCTCCTCCAGGCGAAGAGTCCCGCCATCATCGTCGAGCGGGCCGGCGGGAAACCGGGGGTCGTGAAAAGCCTGACGGAGCTGGCCGAGGCGCTCGGCGCCCCGGTCTTCGAAGGCTCCGTTCCCTTTTCCTCCAATTTCCCCCGTAACCACCCGCTCAACCTGGGTCTCAGCACCGCCGAAGCCCTCGAGGAAATGGATGCCGTCTTCATCGTCAGCGGCACCGTCCCCTGGTACCCGGCATCGGCCGGGCCCGCAAGCGACGCCCGGGTCATCGTGCTGGACGAGGCCCCGCGGCACGAAAACCTGCCTTACTGGGGCTACCGGGTCGACCTTTCCCTCGCCGCCGACGTCGAAGAAGGGCTGGCGGCCCTGGCGGACATTGTAAAAGGGGAGATGAGCAAACAGAAGGGACCGCCGACCCTCTACCAGAAGAGGGCGGAGCTCTGGCGGGGCCGGCACGAGGGGATGGTGAAGCTATGGGAGGACGAGGCCCTGGCCGGGAAGGGCGATAAGCCCATCGCCGCCCCGTGGTTCCTCCACACCGCCCGGCAGGTCTTCCCCGATGGTGCCATCATCCTGGACGAGACAATCGTGCACGCGCGTACCGTGCACCGGTACCTGGCGGAGCCGGGCCATTACATCAAGTCGGCTTACGGCGGCCTGGGGGTGGGAATAGGGGAGACCCTGGGCGTAAAGCTCGCCAATGCGGACCGGCCCGTTATCCTGATTATCGGCGACGGCTCTTTCAACTATAATCCCGCGCTGGCCGGGCTGGGCTTTTGCCAGGAATACCGTATGCCGATATTCATCATCATCTTAAACAACGGCGGCTACATGGCGATGAAGTACGGCTACCATCGGCTTCACCCCGGTAGTACGAGCAGCCCCCGCAGCACCCGCCGCAACTACCTGGGCGTGGACATCACTCCCCCGCCGGACTACACCAAAATCGCCGGGGCCTTCGGGGTTTACGGGGAGAAGCTGGAGGAGCCCGGCGACATCGAGGCTGCCCTGAAGCGCGGCCTGGCGCAGATAGCCAAAGGCCGGGCCGCTTTACTCGACGCGGTGGTGGCTTAATCCTGCTATCTCGCGGCGTCACCGGAATCCGGCGGGGTTGACAATGATATTTCGGGGGGTTATAATCCCCCTGCCAGATTAACATGATGTACAAAAAATAGCGGAAAAAGGTGTGTGAAGAGATGGGGAGCGCGGGACCGCTGACCGGCACAGCGGCGGCCGTGCTCTTTTTTTGTCTAAAAATAATCTAAAAATTCATTAAAAAGGAGGACTCTAATGTCAACGGAAGAGATGAAGGCCCTGGCCCGGCGCTGGTGGGGAATGGAAGACTTTAAAGGTGTACCGGAAACCGAGATTGCGGAGACAACCAGAAAAGTCATATCCGAGATATTTGCGAAGGAATGGATCGCGCATTCTCCGGATAGCGATATGACCTTCGAGCGCTATATAGAGTATAACGCCGCGTATATGACTGCTTTCCCGGATGTAAAATTCACTATTGAGGACATGATTGCCGAAGGGGATAAGGTGGCGATTCGCTATACCATGCGGGGCACTCATAAGGGGCCATATCGGGGTATGCCGGCCACCGGGAAGAAGATAGAGGTAGGCGGTATCAGTATCGGCCGGGTGGCCGGCGGCAAGTTCGTGGAGGGCTGGAGCTGCCCGGACAGGCTCGGGATGATGCAGCAGCTCGGCGTTATTCCCAGGCAGTAAATGTATCACCGTTTCTCATAAAATAATTCACGTGCCTTTCCCTGCGTTTTTCAGGTAGAATAGGTGGGGAGGTGCCGTGATGAAAACGAGGATTGCCGCCGTCCAGACGAACCCCGGCCTGATGAAGAACCGGGAAAACCTGGAGAAGATTTTACGTGACATCCGGGAAGCGGCTAAAAACCGGGCCAAGCTGATTGTGTTCCCGGAGTGCAGCCTGACCGGCTACATGTTCAACAGTCGGGAGGAGGCGCTGCCCTTCGCCGAGACCATACCCGGGCCCGCCGTTGAGGCCGTGGCCTCGCTGTGCCGGGAGCTCAAGGTGTACGTTATCTTCGGGCTGCTGGAAAAAGAGGGCGACCGTCTGTTCAATGCCGCCGCCTTCGTCGGCCCGGAGGGGCTCGTCGGGAAATACCGCAAGAACCACCTGCCCTTCATGGGTATCGACCGCTTCGTCGACCGCGGCGACCGGCCTTTTGAGGTGCACCGCACCCCGGTGGGCAGCATCGGGCCGGAAATCTGCTACGACATCGCCTTCCCGGAAAGCTCGCGGGTCCTGACCCTCCTGGGAGCCGAGATACTGGTGATATCCACCAACTTTCCCCACGACCGCGACGACATGATCGATTACGTTATCCCCGCCCGGGCCGTGGAGAATACCGTCTACGTGGTGGCGGCCGACCGCGTCGGGAAGGAGCGGGGGTCAACATTTGCGGGAAGAAGTAAGATAGTTGACGTCTCCGGTAAGACGCTGGCCCTGGCCAGCCCCGATAAAGAGGAAATCATCTATGCCGTAGTGGACCTGGAGCTGGCCCGGAACAAGCATATCACCACCGTCCCC
>JBDRFW010000028.1:0-14279 GCA_043818415.1 Chloroflexota bacterium
GCTGGCCCACCGCGACGAGATTAACCTGCGGCTGCGCCAGATTATCGACGAGCAGAGCGAGGAGCCCTGGGGCCTCCGTGCGACCCTGGTCGAGGTCAAGGACGTGCTCCTGCCCGAAGATATGCAGCGGGCGATGGCCCGACAGGCCGAAGCCGAGCGCGAGAAGCGGGCCAAGTTTATCCATGCCCAGGGCGAGCTCCAGGCCGCCGAGACGCTGGCGGAAGCCGCCAAAATTATCCATAATCAGCCCGCCGCCCTCCAGCTGCGCTACCTGCAGGCCCTGGTGGAGATGGCCGGCGAGCGGAACAGCACCATTATCCCCCTGCCCGTGGATATTTTAAGCGCCCTGTCCAACCGTAAGGACCAATAGGCCATCAGATAGTTTTACGAGATGAAGCGAGGACAAAAACCGTAGAGAGATGACGCATCTGAAAAGGGCCGGGGCGTTACTGGTGGTGGTGGTGCTGGCCGCCTTCGTGGTGCCGAGGATTATCCCGGTGCCGGACGACCTTATCAGCTTCGGCTTCCATAAAGCCGATAAAGCGGCCAACGAACAGTTTTGGGCCGGCCAGCCCATGCAGTACGCCAACCCCACGGTCTGCAACGACTGCCACCAGGACAAGTCCAGCAGCTGGGCGCAGGGGGACCACCGCACCGTGAGCTGCGAGACCTGTCACTCCCCGGCCAACGACCATATCGCCGGGAAGGGTCTGCCGGTGGTGGACACCTCCCGGGATTTCTGCGGGACGTGTCACTCCAGCCTGATTTCCCGTCCCGCCAACTTCCCGCAGATTGACATCGAGGAGCATGGCGGCCAGAACGAATGCATCACCTGCCACAACCCCCACGACCCGCGGGAAGGGATGCCGCCCCGACTCCCCCACTCCATGGAGGGCCGGGAGAACTGCCAGTCCTGCCACAATCCCAGCGAGCCCCTGGTGACCGTACCGCCGCGCGTGCCGCATACCCTGGTGGGAAGGGAGAACTGCACTTCCTGCCACGGCACCACGGAGGCCAGGCCGGCGGCGCTGCCCCGGATACCCCACACCCTGGAAGGACGCGATAACTGCCTGCTGTGCCACAATACCAGCGCCATCAAGCCCTTCCCGGAGAACCATACCGGGCGCACCACGGATACCTGCCGTAACTGCCACCAGCCGGAAGGATAAAAAACAGAGATAGAGATGAAGATTTCCCGGAGAGACTTTATAAAAATAGGCGCCAAGGGGCTGCTGGCGGGCGTCGCTGTTTCCAGCGTCCCCTACCTTCTGCAGGGTCTGGTAAAGAACAGCGGCAGGGCCATCGCCGCCGACGGCCGGGGACTGGAGAGGCATAAATGGGGGTTCATCTGCGATAACGAGAAGTGCATCGGCTGCGGCCGCTGCGTGGTCGCCTGCAAGAAGGAGAACCACGTTCCCTGGGAGCCGGAGTTCAACCGCACCTGGGTGGAGAGGTATATCATCACTGAGGACGAAAAGATATACGTAGATTCACCCAACGGGGGCCGTGACGGTTTTCAACACCATCCTCCCAACTTGGACATATCGGAAAGCGAGGTCTGGAAGAGCTTCTTCGTGCCCAAGCTGTGCAACCAGTGCGACCGCCCGCCCTGCGTCACCGTCTGCCCGGTGGGGGCGACCTATAAGACCGACGACGGCGTCGTTCTCATCGACCAGGACCACTGCATCGGCTGCCGCTACTGCATCCAGGCCTGCCCCTACGGCGCCCGCTTCTTCCTGCCGGAGCGCGGGGTGGTGGACAAGTGCACGTGGTGCTATCACCGCATCAGCCGTGGCCTTATCCCCGCCTGCGTCGAGGTCTGCCCGGTGGGGGCCAGGGTCTTCGGCGACCTCAATGACCCGGCCGGGACGCTGAAGACCATCCTCTCCGAGAAGCACTTCTACGTCCTCAAGCCGGAACTCGGCACCGAGCCGAAGGTCTCCTACATCGGGTTTGAAAAAGGGGTATACTAGGCATGACGGGATTCATCTTCCCCAACGAAGGCGTCATCGAGTGGGACCTGCTCATCGTCATCTATCCCTACATCACCGGTCTGGTGGCCGGTGCCTTCGTGGTGTCGTCCCTCTACCACGTGTTCGGATTGACCCGGCTTAAGCCGGTGGCCCGGTTTTCCCTGATTACGGCGCTGGCCTTCCTGCTGGTGACACCGCTGCCGCTGGTGATGCACCTGGGCCGCCCGGAGCGGGCGCTGGAGATGTTCCTTACCCCCAACCTCACCTCGGCGATGTCCGCCTTCGGTTACATCTGGTTCTTCTACCTGATTATCCTGGTGGCGGAGGTGTGGCTGGTCTTCCGCCCGGACATCGTCCGGTATGCCAACTCCAGCGAGGGTACTAAAAAGACCATCTACACGGCGCTGGCCCTGGGCATGAACACCGTTACGGAGGAATCGCTCACCGTGGACCGCCGCCTCATCAAGGTGCTTTCCTTCATCGGCATCCCGGTAGCCTTTCTGCTCCATGGCTACGTCGGCTTTATCTTCGGGGCGGTCAAGGCCAACCCATGGTGGTCCACGCCCCTGATGCCCATCATTTTCCTGCTCTCGGCCATTGTCTCCGGCATCGCCCTGCTGATTGTCGTTTACCTCATCGTCACCCGCCTCCGCCGGGCGGAGGTGGAGCACCGTTGCTTCCACTTCATGGCCCTGTGGCTGGGCGGCTTCCTCACGGTTGGGGTGGTCCTGGAGGGGTTGGAGGTATTTTCCATGCTCTACGAGCAGGAGGAAAGCTGGCAGATAATCTCGCAGTTGCTTACCCAGCGGATAGCCTTTACCTATTTCGGCATCCAGTTCCTGCTGGGCTCGCTGCTGCCGCTGCTCCTCCTGGCGGCCACCGCCCTCTTCAAGATGGAGGAGCGCTTCAAGACGGGCCTGGCGTTCATCTCCTCGGCGCTGGTGCTCATCGGCGTCTTCGCCATGCGCTGGAACGTGGTCATCGGCGGACAGCTGATATCCAAGAGCCTGCGGGGCTTCACCAGCTACACGCCGCCGCTGTGGGGACTTAACGGCATTGTCGTCGCCTCGATAATACTCCTGCTGCCCTTCATCGTGCTGGCGGTATTGATTTACTTTATTCCCCCCTGGCAGGAAGAGATAAAGCCGCCGGAGCGCCGCGGCCTGGGCTACCGCGCCAGCAGCCTCAGGTAGTCATTCGGCAGCCCACCGCCGGAGGCTGATAAAAGCCCCGCTGAAATCAATTCCAGCCCTTACCCCGGTTACATGCTGGCCGGTTAGCTTTATTTTTCCGTTTAGAGTATAATCTTCCCAAGGTATTGGAAACGATCACATGACGGGTTCTAAGATACCGGCCCGTATCGGCCGGCTGGAAACGCTGGCCTATAACCTCTGGTGGAGCTGGCATCCGGCTGCCAGACTTTTGTTCAGGATGCTGGACTACCCTCTGTGGCGCATCAGCGGGCACAACCCCGTCCAGGTGCTCCGCGAAATCAGCCAGGAAAAGCTGGAGACGGCCGCCACGGACAATACCTTCCTCGATTTCTACGATGCCGTAATCGCGGCTTTTGACAACGAGATTAAGGACGGCGACTCCTGGTACGCCCGGAAATACCCCAATTCACTTCCGGGACCGGTAGCCTATTTCTCCATGGAGTTCGCCATCCACAACTCCCTGCCCATCTATGCCGGCGGCCTGGGAGTCCTCGCGGGCGACCTCTGTAAGGAGGCCAGCGACCTGGGCCTGCCGATGGTGGCGGTGGGCTTTATGTACCCCCAGGGTTATTTCCAGCAGCGCATCTCCGACGAGGGCTGGCAGGAGGAGGTCTACCGGCACCTCGATTTCAGCCAGGCGCCTATCTCGCCCATCCTTTCCCCGGACGGAAAGAAAAGCGTGGCAATCGTCCAGCTCGACGGGCGGACCCTGCACATCGGGGTATGGCTGGTACGGCTGGGTCGGCTGAACCTCTACCTCCTGGACACCGGCATCGATGACAACGCCCCCCAGGACCGCGAGCTTTCCGGCCGGCTCTACACCGCCGAGCGGGAGAACCGCCTCCAGCAGGAGATACTGCTGGGCATCGGCGGGGTGCGGGTGCTGCGGGCCCTGGGCATCGCGCCGTCCGTCTGGCACGCCAACGAGGGCCATACCGCCTTCATGATGGTGGAGCGCATCCGGGAGGAAGTGGCCAGGGGCAGTCGATTCGAACAGGCCCTGGAAAAGGTACAGGCGACCTCCGTCTTCACCACCCACACCCCCGTCCCGGCCGGCCATGACGTCTTTTCCGCGGAGCTCATCGATAAGTACTTCGCAGACTTCTGGCCATCCCTCGGCATCGGCCGCGAGGCATTTTTAGACCTGGGCCGCCGCGATGGCTCCGGGGAGACCAGCTTCAACATGACCACCCTTTCCCTCAAGGCCTCGGACCACCGCAACGCCGTCAGCCGGCTCCATGAGACGGTAACGTGCCGCATGTGGCAGGGCCTCTGGCCGGGCTCCACCGAAGAGGAAACCCCCATCATCCACGTGACCAACGGCGTCCACGTGCCTACCTGGCTCGCCCTGGAGACCCGGCAGCTGTACAATCGCTTCCTCGGGGAAGACTGGGTGGATAGGCACGACGACCCCGAGCTCTGGCGGCGCATCGACCGCATCCCGGACGAAGAGCTATGGGGGACGCACACGGTGCTGAAGCGCAAGCTCTTCCACATCATCATCGAGCGTTCCCAGGAGCGCTGGGCGAAGAACCAGGCCACCGCACAGCAGGTTCTGGCCATGGGCTCCCTGCTCGACCATGACGCCCTGACCATCGGTTTCGTCCGGCGCTTCGCCGAGTACAAGCGCCCCTCCCTGCTCTTCCATGACTTTGAGCGGATTAAGAGACTCATCAACGACCCCTGGCGCCCCGTCCAGATAGTCTTCGCCGGGAAATCGCACCCCGCCGATACCGCCTCCAAAGCCCTCCTCCAGCGGGTCTATACCATGGCCCGGGACCGCGGCTTCCAGGGGAGGATAGCCTTCCTCGAGGACTACGACATGCGGCTGGCCCGGTACCTGGTGCAGGGCGTCGATGTCTGGCTGAACACGCCACGCCGCCTCCAGGAAGCGTCCGGGACGAGCGGCATGAAGGCCTCGCTCAACGGGGTGCTCCACCTCAGCGTGCCGGACGGCTGGTGGCACGAAGCCTATAACGGCGACTTCGGCTGGTCAATCGGTGACGATTCTATCAATGCCAGCCCCGAGGAAGAGGACAAATCGGACGCGGAAGCCCTCTACCGGCTCCTCGAGGAAAAAGTCATCCCCCTCTACTACGACCGCGACCTTAACGGGCTCCCCCAGGCCTGGGTCTCCATGATGAAGCGCTCCATACGCTCGCTCGTGCCCGTCTTCTGCGCCCGCCGCATGCTCAAAGAATACTGCGAGCGGATGTACCTGCCGGCGTCCCGGGCTTGACGGAATCCCTATCAGGTGCCAGAATTGACCGGAACGACAACTCCCCGGGAGGTGCGATATGCCGGTAAAAGCCCATTATCTGGCTCCGGACGGCAAGCTGCAGCTCGACTTAACCGAAGCTGAGATTATCAAGGCCTACGAATCGGCGCGGGGGCTCCTCTGGCTGGACTGCTCGGAGACGACGGAGGCCGACGCCGGGTTCATGGAGGAGAGCCTCCGTTTCCACCACCTCGCCGTCGAGGACTGCCTGAGCCCCCTGATTCACCCGCCAAAAATCGATGACTTCGGTGATTACCTCTTCATCATCGTGCACGGTATCAACCACGCCGCGGAGTCGGACATCGTGGAAACGGCCGAGATAGCCTTCTTCATCGGGAAAAACTTCATCGTCAGCAACCATAACTTCCCCTCTTACAGCATCGGGGCGGCCCAGCAGATGGTGGAGGAAAACCCCCGCCTGATGAGCCGTGGGGCAGACTTCCTCGCCCACACCATCATCGATATCTTCATCGATAACGTCATGCCCACCATCGACCGCATGAGCGATGTCGCTGAAGAAATCGAAGAAGAGGTAATCCGCCGGCCTCATCAGAATATTCTGGACGGCATTCTGAAGCTGAAGCGCTCTACCCTTAAAATACACCGCGTCATGGCCCCCCAGCGGGAAGTGCTCAACCGGCTCAGCCGCGGTGAGTTCGCCATGATAAAAAAAGAGGCCCAGATATTTTACCGTGACGTGTACGACCACATCGTCCGCATTGAAGACCTGAACCAGACCATCCTGGACCGTGCCGATAACGCCATGGCCACCTACCTCTCCGCCGTGGCCAACCGCCAGAATGAAACGATGCGCGTCCTCTCCATCGTGGCCACCATCTTCCTGCCGCTGACACTGCTGGCCGGCATCTACGGGATGAACTTCGAATACATGCCGGAGCTGCGGTGGAAGTACGGGTACTTCATGGTCCTGGGTGTCATCCTGGTGGCCGTCCTGGTGCTCATCTGGCGGTTCTGGGCCAGCGGCTGGTTCGCTTGGGGCAAACGCCGGATACTCTGGGTAAGACCTTTCAAGGTCGATAGTAAAAAAATCCGCGGCTACTTTGCCCCCAGCACGAAACGCCGGGGCCAGTCCGCCAACCGCCAGAAAACGCATTAAAACAGCCGACAAGGAGGGCCATAATGTCCAAGCTGCCGAGAAAACAGACACCCGCGGATACCGCCCGCCGCGAGGAGCTGCTCCACCGCCTGGAGCGCATTACGGAACTACCCCTGCTCGTGCTGGCTTTTGCCATGATTCCGCTCCTCATAGGTCCGCTGCTCTGGAACCTTTCCCCGCAGGACGAGGCCACCTTTAACGTCCTCGACTACTTTATCTGGGCGCTTTTTGCCGTTGACCTCATCGTGAAGACGGCCATCTCACCCCGCCGTTCCGCCTATCTGCGTCAGCACTGGCTGGAGGTCCTGGTGGTGGTCGTACCCTTCTTCCGGCCGCTCCGCATCCTGCGTATCTTTATCTTCGGCTCACGGGCCTGGGTAGGCATGAGGCGGCTGGTCAACATCGACTTCCTGCTCGTCTACGGTATCGGCCTGGTTATCATCGCCGCTACTATCGTCGCCTCGGTTGAGGGAGGCGACGGAGCTACGATTCACACCTTCGCCGACGCCCTCTGGTGGGCGGTGGTCACCATCACCACCGTCGGCTACGGCGACATGGTCCCGGTAACCCTGGCGGGCCGGGCCGTGGCCATCGTCCTGATGCTGGGGGGTATCGCTTTCTTCAGCGGTATGACCGCCAACCTGGCGTCATTCCTGATAAAGGGCCGGGACACGGAGAAGAAGGAGATGGCGCGGCTGCTGCAGGAGGTTCGGGGACTCCGCGAGGAGATAGCCAGAATGCATTCCGGCCAGGCCGGCTAGGTTGCCGTCTGGTTGGCTCCGATTTCCCTTCATCACGAATAAAAGCTATAATTAGACGATATGAACATTGAAAAGAATAACGCGCGCATCATCATTGAGGGGGTCAGCCCGCAGGTTGATGACGGCCGCTTCCCGGCCAAGGCGGTGGTGGGGGACACCGTAACCGTCGAGGCCGATATCTTCGCCGACGGGCACGATACCCTGGCGGCGCGCCTCCTTTACCGCCGGCAGGAACAGAAGAAATGGACGGAGGCGCCGATTAAGCTCCTCGTCAATGACCACTGGCGGGGCTCCTTTACCGCCGATAAAACAGGAAACTACGTCTTTAACATCACCGCCTGGGTGGACCGATTTCAGTCCTGGCTCAACGACTTCAAAAAGAGGGTCGAGGCCAGGCAGCCGGACCTGGAGGTCTATCTCCAGACCGCCGCCGGGCTGATAGCCGAAGCCGGCCGGCGCGCTTCCGGCGCTGACGGCCAGAAAATGGCTAAATGGGTAAACATGCTGAAATCGGAGGCCACCACCAGGCAGAAGATAAAGCTCGCCACCAGCGTTGAGGTCGGCCTTCTCATGGACAGGTACACGGACCGGAGCCGGGCGGTCACCTTCGACCATGAGCTGGTGGTGGCCGTCGACCGGGCCAAGGCCGGTTTCAGCACCTGGTACGAGATGTTCCCGAGCTCGGCATCGGCCACGCCGGGTCAGCACGGGACGTTTAAAGATTGCGAGGACCGCCTGCCCTATATCGCCGGTATGGGCTTCGACGTGCTCTACTTTCCCCCCATCCACCCCATCGGCCATACCTGCCGCAAGGGGAAAAACAATATCGTTAACTGTGAGGCCAACGACCCCGGTACGCCCTGGGCTATCGGCAGCAAGGAGGGCGGACACAAAGCCATCCACCCCCAGCTCGGCACGCTGGAGGACTTCCGCCGCCTGATGGACACGGCCGGTAAATACGGCATTGAGATTGCCCTGGACATCGCCTTCCAGTGCTCGCCGGACCATCCTTATGTCAAGGAACACCCCGAGTGGTTCCTCTGGCGTCCGGACGGCACGGTGCAGTATGCGGAAAACCCGCCCAAGAAGTACCAGGATATCTACCCGCTCAACTTCGCCACGGAGCACCCGCAGGAGCTCTGGGAGGAGCTCAAGAGCATCGTAACCTACTGGGCGCAGCAGGGCGTGCGCATCTTCCGCGTGGACAACCCCCACACCAAGCCCTTCCCCTTCTGGGAATGGCTCATCTCCGAGGTCAAGCGGGAGTACCCGGATGCCATCTTCCTCGCCGAGGCCTTTACCCGCCCCAAGGTCATGTACCACCTGGCCAAGCTGGGCTTCACGCAGTCGTACACCTATTTCACCTGGCGCAACAGCCAGCCTGACCTTACCGAGTACCTCACCGAACTGACCCAGGCCGGAGTGCGGGACTTCTTCCGGCCCAACTTCTGGACCAATACCCCGGATATCCTCCACGCCTACCTCCAGACCGGCGGGCGGGCGGCCTTCATGGCACGCCTGGTACTGGCGGCCACCCTGACCTCCAGCTACGGTATATACGGGCCCGCCTTCGAACTGATGGAGAGCACGCCGCGGGAGCCGGGGAGCGAGGAATATCTCAATTCGGAGAAGTACGAGCTCAAGCACTGGGACATCGAGCGGCAGGATAGCCTCAGGGAGTTCATCACCCGCGTCAACCGCATCCGACGGCAGAACCCAGCCCTGCAGCACAACCGCAACCTCTGGTTCAACGTCACGGACAATGAGCAGCTCCTCTGCTACAGCAAGCATACCGATGACCTGTCCAGCCTGATAATGGTCGTCGTTAACCTCGACCCTCACGGGACGCAGTCCGGCTATGTCAACATTCCCATCGAACCCTGGGGGTTCGATACGGAAAAGCCGTACCAGCTCGACGACCTCCTGGCGGACACCCGCTATACCTGGCGCGGTTCCTGGAACTACGTGGAACTGAACCCGGCTATCTGCCCGGCCCATATCTTTCACATCGTCAACCTCGCTCCAGCGCCTCCGAGGTGAGCCATACCTTGACTATCAACGGGGAACCGGTACAGAATAAGCGCAGAAGGATAGAACGGAAATGAATAAGCCATTGATTTTAATCGTGGATACCAACCGCAGCAGCCTGGAGGCGCTGGCGCAGCAGCTGGGCCAGCTGAACTACGATGCGGTCGGCGCCGTCAGCCTGGACGAGCTCGACCAGTTTATCCAGAGCAATAAGCAATGCGCCCTGGCCGTCATTGACCTTTCCGGCTTCGCCAAGGAAATCTGGGAGCGCATCGACCGGCTCCACGAGGCCAAGATATCCTTCATCATCGTAGCGCCCCAGCGCAGTCCCACCATCCAGCGGGACAGCATGAAGCACGGCGCCTGCGGCCTGCTGGTAAAACCCCTCGCCCTCAAGGAACTAATCGAGCACATACACTCGGTAATCGGTGACTGATATGCCCAGGAGAGTCTCAGACACGTCTCCATTTGAAGATAACCCCCTCTGGTACAAGGACGCCATCATCTACGAGGTTCATGTCCGCGGCTTTGCCGACAGTGACGCCGACGGCGTGGGCGATTTCACCGGGCTGGTGGAAAAGCTGGACTACCTCGAAGACCTGGGCATCACCGCCCTCTGGCTGTTGCCCTTTTACCCCTCCCCGCTGCGGGACGACGGCTATGATATTTCCGATTATTACAATATCCAGCCCGTTTATGGCTCCATGGCCAACTTCAAGGACTTCGTGGACGAGGCCCACCGCCACAACATCCGCGTCATCACCGAGCTGGTGGTCAACCACACCTCGGACCAGCACCCGTGGTTCCAGCGCGCCCGGAAGTCCCCCAAAGGCACCCGCTACCGCGATTTCTACGTCTGGAACGATACCCCGGAGAAATACAAGGACACCCGCATCATCTTCAAGGACTTCGAGACGTCCAACTGGAGCTGGGACCCGGTGGTCAAGGAGTACTACTGGCACCGTTTTTACTACCACCAGCCGGACCTCAACTTCGATAACCCGGCCACTAAAAATGCCATCACCCGGGTGATGGACTTCTGGCTGAAGCTGGGGGTGGACGGGCTCCGCGTGGACGCCGTCCCCTACCTCTATGAGCGCGAGGGCACCAACTGCGAGAACCTGCCGGAGACTCACCAGTTCGTCAAGGAGCTCCGTGCCCATATCGATAAGAAGTTCCGCAGCCGCATGCTGCTGGCCGAGGCCAACCAGTGGCCCGAGGACGCCGCCGCCTACTTCGGTAAAGGCGACGAGTTCCACATGGCCTTCAACTTCCCCATCATGCCCCGCCTCTTCATGGCCCTGCGCATGGAAGACCGCTTCCCGATAATCGATATCCTCCAGCAGACGCCCTCCATCCCGGACCCCTGCCAGTGGGCGCTGTTCCTGCGCAACCATGACGAGCTGACCCTGGAGATGGTCACCGACGAGGAGCGCGACTACATGTACCGGGTCTATGCCTCCGACCCCACCGCCCGCATCAACCTGGGTATCCGGCGCCGGCTGGCGCCGCTGCTCGGCAACGACCGCAAGAAGATAGAGCTGATGAACAGCCTGCTCTTTTCCCTGCCGGGGACTCCGGTCATCTACTACGGCGACGAAATCGGCATGGGGGATAACTTCTACCTGGGCGACCGCAACGGCGTGCGCACCCCGATGCAGTGGAGCCCGGAGAGGAACGCCGGCTTCTCCCGCGCCAATCCGCAGCGGCTCTTTCTGCCGCCGATTATCGACCCCGAGTACCATTACGAAGCGATAAACGTGGAGAACCAGATCAACAACACGGACTCCCTCCTCTGGTGGATGAAGCGTGTCATCTCCCTGCGCAAGCGCTACAAGGCCTTCGGGCGCGGCAGCCTTCAGTTCCTCCAGCCGGAGAACCGCAAGGTGCTGGCCTACCTCCGCCGTCACGAGGGTGAGACCATCCTGGCGGTGGCCAACCTCTCCCACACCGCCCAGCAGACCCAGCTCGACCTCTCCGAGTTCGCCGGCCACCGGCCGGTCGACCTTTTCGGGCGGGCGGAGTTCGTCCCCATCACGGAAAGCGGCTATTTCTTTACCCTCTCCCCCCACGCCTTCTACTGGTTCTCCCTGGAGCCGCTGCCGGCGGACTCCCTGCGCCTGCGCGCTCTCCCCTCCGAGGAGACCCGGGAAGTGACGGTGATACAGGAAAGCGAGGAGAGCCTCTTCGGCAAGAAGGTCAACTGGTTCGTCCTGGAGGCCGTGCTGCTCGACTATATCCAGGGTCGGCGCTGGTTCCGCGGCAAGGCCCGTAATGCCTGGGCGGCGGAGATTCAGGACATCGTGCCGATGCGCTTCGATAACTCCACGGCCTACCTTACCCTCATGGAGGTGGAGTATTCCGAAGGGGAGACGGAGACCTACTGCATCCCCCTGATGACCGTCCCGGCGGACTGGGAGGATGAGATAAAAGAGGAGCAGCCCCAGGCTATCGTCGCCCGGCTCCGCCAGCGGGGTAAGGGCGGGAAGAATATCCTCGTCGATGCCATGGTTATCCGTGATTTCACCGCCTCCCTGTTGCCCGCCATCCGGCGCCGGCGCAGCTTCAAGGGCACCTACGGCGAGGTTACGGCTTCGCCGACCAGGTTCCTCCGCCGCGCTCTCGGCCCCGGCGCGAAAGAGCTGGAGCCCATCCCGATGAAGGTCGAGCAGTCCAACACATCGCTCGTTTACGGCAACCAGCTCGTCCTCAAGCTGTACCGCCGCCTCGAGGAGGGCCTCAACCCGGACGTTGAAATCGGGCGCTTCCTCACGGAAAACACGCCATTCGCCAACATCTCGCAGGTGGCCGGCTCCCTGGAATACCACCGCGGCCGCCGCCGGCAGATAAGCCTGGCCATCCTCCAGAGCTATATCTCCAACGAGGGCGACGCCTGGCAGTTCACGCTGGACTTCATGGAGCGCTACTTCGAGGGGGTGCTGGCGCACGCCACCGTGCAGGCCCCACCGGTTCCGCGGAAGCCCCTGCTCTCCCTGCTCATGGAGCCGCCCGCCCTGGCCAAGGATACCATCGGCACTTACATGAACTCGGCGCAGCTCCTCGGGCAGCGCACCGCCGAGCTGCATATCGCCCTGGCCTCCGGAGTGGAAGACGCGGACTTCGCCCCGGAGCCTTTCACCACGATGTACCAGACCTCGCTATACCAGTCGTTGCGGGGCTTCGCTATCAGGACCTTGCAGTTGCTGCGGGAGCGCTTACGCTACCTGCCGGAGGACTGCCGCGAGGATGCCAAGGCGGTGCTCGACCTCCAAGATACCATCATCGAACGCTACAACCGGGTACGGCGCGGCAAGATAAAAGCCTCGCGCATCCGCTGCCATGGCGATTACCACCTGGGGCAGGTGCTCTTTACCGGCAAGGACTTCGTCATCATCGACTTCGAGGGCGAGCCGGCGCGCTCCCTCAGCGAACGGCGACTCAAGCGCTCGCCGCTGCGGGACGTGGCCGGTATGATTCGCTCCTTCCACTACGCGGCGCACACCGCCCTGCTCAAGCAGGCACCGCAGCTGCCCAAGCCGGAGGACATCCTGCCCCTCCTGGAGCACTGGGCGCAGTACTGGTACGTCTGGGTCTCGGTCGACTTCCTCAACACCTATCTGGATATCATCGGCCAGACTGGCCTGCTGCCGGAAGACCCGGACCAGCTCAAGACCCTGCTGGACGCTTTCCTCCTCGATAAGGCCATCTACGAGGTCGGCTACGAGCTGAACAACCGCCCGGATTGGGTCAAGGTGCCGCTGCAGGGCATAATCCAGCTAATCGAGTGGGAAGGGTAAACACTTCAAATGAAGCGCAGCAAGAGCGATGCCCCGGAGCCGGCCGCCGTCCGCTACGACGTTTCCCTCCTGTCCGACGACGACCTCTACTACTTCAACGAAGGCTCCCACAGCCGGCTCTATAACAAGCTGGGGGCGCACCCCCTGACGGTGGACGGCGCGGCCGGTACTTACTTCGCCGTCTGGGCGCCCAACGCCAAAAGCGTTTACGTCATCGGTGATTTCAACGGGTGGGACCGGACCAGGCACCCGCTGCAGCCCCGCGGCCGGTCCGGCATCCGCGAGGGCTTCATCCCCGGCGTCACCGCCGGAACCGTCTATAAATACTTCATCGCCTCCCGCTACCACGGCTATACGGTCGAGAAAGCCGACCCCTTTGCCTTCGCCGCCGAGGTCCCCCCGAAGACCGCCTCTATTGTCCGCGACCTTGATTACGCCTGGGGCGACCGGGGCTGGATGGAGCGGCGCCGCGAGCGCAATGCCCTGGATAAGCCCATGTCCGTGTACGAGATGCACCCCGGCTCCTGGCGGCGCGTGCCGGAGGAAAACAACCGCTACCTGACCTACCGGGAGCTGGCCCCCCAACTGGCCGAGTACATCCTGAAGATGGGCTTCACCCACGTCGAGTTCCTGCCCGTCATGGAGCACCCTTTCTACGGCTCCTGGGGCTACCAGACCACGGGGTACTTCGCCCCGACGAGTCGCTACGGTATGCCGCAGGACTTCATGTACCTGGTGGACTACCTGCACCGGAACGACATCGGTATTATCCTGGACTGGGTGCCCTCCCACTTCCCCAGCGACGAGCACGCCCTATGCTTCTTCGACGGCACGCACCTCTTTGAGCACAAGGACCCGAGGCAGGGCATCCACCCGGACTGGAACAGCTATATCTTCAACTACGGCCGCAACGAAATCAGGAGCTTCCTGGTCAGCAGTGCGCTCTTCTGGCTGGACAAATACCACGCCGACAGCCTGCGCGTGGACGCCGTGGCTTCCATGCTCTACCTGGACTACGGTCACAAGGACGGCCGCTGGATACCCAATCAGTTCGGGGGGCCGTGAAAACCTGGAAGCAATCGCCTTCCTTAAAAATCTCAACGAGGTCGTC
>JBDRFW010000029.1:0-9445 GCA_043818415.1 Chloroflexota bacterium
TTAAGGGGGTGAGGTCACAACTCAAAAAAGGCTAAAGAGATTGCTTCGCGGAGTTTACCCCGTACGCCGATACGGGGCTCGCAATGACAGTGGCGTTAACCGTCTCTTAACATTTCCCTGATACCATGATAATAGAGTCCCACCCCGAAAATACGGGGGTAATATCCATCTAAGGTACGGGCTTGAAAGGTTGACCTCTCAAGGGCGGGGCGTGCTACAATATAAATAGAGCGGGGTAAATCCTGATACTACCCTAAAATTCTCCAGCCTGATTAGGGTAGTATTTTTTTGTGACTTTTTCGTGAGGGCTCACCCCTTTTTTGAGACGCGACTGTGGCATTGCCTCCCTAAGATAAGGGGAACAGCCACTCAAACCCGAATCTCCGAAAGCAGGTTTTAATGGCCACGATACATAGAAAAACGATTAAGCTGGAAGGACGCGACGTCTCCTACTACACGGCCGGACACGGCGAGCCGGTGCTGGTGCTTCACGGCGGCGGCGGCGACGCCCGCACCTGGCTTCAAAATATCGCCGCGCTGGCGGAAAAGTACACCGTCTACGCCCCGGACCTCCCCGGCTACGGCGGCAGCCAGCCCCTCGACGGCAGCTACTTCATCCCGGAGCTGGCCGAGTTCGTGGAGAGCTTCGCCAGGAGCCTGGGGCTGGAGAAGTTCCACCTGATGGGGAACTCGCTGGGGGGCGGCGTCGCCCTCAACTACGCCCTAAAGTCTCCCCACCGCGTCAGGAAGCTGGTGCTGGTCAGCAGCCTCTGCCTGGGGAAGGAAATCGCCCTCTGGGTACGGCTCCTCTGTATCCCGACCATCTTCCGGGCGATGGTAGGGATGACCATGGCGGTGCTGCGGGGCGTCAGGTGGGTGGTCGAGCAGCTCAACCCGGCCGGGTACATCATGCCCCTATCTCCCGCCGCCATGACGTTGGGGGGCAGCATCACCACCTTCAAAGCCCAGACGCTGGTGCTGGACGGCCGACTCCCCGAGGTGGCGGTGCCGACGCTGCTGGTGTGGGGCGCCCGGGACCAGATTGTGCCGGTGCACCAGGCCTACCGGGCGGCCAAGGCTATCCCCGATTGCCAGCTCAAGGTCTTCGAGAATCGCGGCCATAACGTCCACCGTGACGAGGTCAAGCAGTTCTCCAGCATCATCACCCGGTTCCTGGGATAACGCTGGGAGGGCCTAGAGGCGCGGCTTGCAGATAATCTCTTTCACCCTGAGGTCAAAGAAGCGGTGCGCCGTGCTCGGCTTGATGACGGCGACCGTATCCGCCCCTCTGCCGGCGGAACCGGTACCACCGACGGCAATCACGTCTTCATCGGTGCGCACCAGTCCGGCATCGGCCGCCATGACGGCTATCTCGCAGGCTACTTTTACTCCCTGGGAAAATACTTTAAGAGTCGAGGCTATCAGGTCGCCGACGACATAGGTGGCCGGGGCCTGGGGGATTTCACTCTGGCGGAAAGCCCGGCTGATGGCGCCGAAGGCGTGAGCGGCGGTAACCATAATGCCGCCCTGGCTTTCCACGATTTTCCGGTTCTCCTCGGTGAACTCCTGGGTATCCGGCTCGAGGAAGCCGGTGGAGTGGGTAACGATGACCACTCTCAGCCCCTTGAGGACATCCATCGCCCGGACGGCGGTCTTGCCGCTGGTGGACGCCACGATTACCGTCTTGATGCCCAGTTCCCGGGCGCGGTCCCTGGCCAGGGCCAGTGCTGCGTCGGTATTCTCGACTCCGGGTTTCTCAAAATATACCGTCTTTCCTTCCATTCCTCTCCTTTTCGCCGTTATGGATTCGTTAAAAAGGTCAGGGTTTGACCACGTGGTTCCTCAGCGTGCCGATGTTCTCGATGGTCACCTCCACGGTATCGCCGGGCTGCATCGGGCCGATGCCGCTGGCGGTGCCGGTAGCGATGACGTCGCCGGGGAGCAGCGTCATCACGTTGGAGATGAAGCTTATCAGCTTGAAGACGGGGAAGATGAGCTCGGCGGTGTTGGTCTGCTGTTTGATTTCCCCGTTGAGGCGGGTCTCCAGGGCGAGGTTGGTGGGGTCCAGCTCCGTCTCGATGCACGGGCCGATGGGGGCAAAGGTATCGAAGCCCTTGGAGCGCGTCCACTGCTTGTCCTTCGCCTGGAGGTCGCGCGCCGTAACGTCGTTGAAGCAGGCGTAGCCCAGGATGTAGTCCGGGGCGTCCTTCTCGGCGACTTGCCGGGCGCGGGTCTTGATGACCACGGCCAGCTCGCCCTCGTAATCGACCCGCTCCGACGATGCCGGATAGACGATATCGTCTTCCGGGCCGATGACCGCCGTCGACGGCTTGATGAAGAGCAGCGGCTCGGCGGGGAGGCGGTGGCTCATCTCTTCGCCGTGGCTGCGGTAGTTCACCCCCACCGCGACGATTTTGGTAGGTGTGCAGGGCGCCAGCAGCTTGACGTCGGCCAGACTGAAAACGCGGCCGGTGGTCTTGAGGTCGCTGCAGGGATGTCCGGCGAGACAAATAACCGACTCACCGTCCAGCACGCCGTAACCGGTCTCTCCGTCGATGGCAAAACGAACAATCTTCACCGTCTGAGTTTAACATTGAGCTATCGTATGTTTCAAGCCGGGCTACCGGGGCCGCCATTGCCTGCAGGTACGCATTATGCTATATTTTCAATATGAAAACCGAACCGGATTTTATTCCCTCGGGGGGTATAACCTCCCCCCGGGGGTTCCTTGCCGGCGCCGCCAGCGCCGGTATTAAATATGCGGGGGGTCGCCTCGACCTCGGCATCCTTGGCTCGGAAATATCATGTACCGCGGCGGCGGTGTTTACCACCAATAAAGTCAAGGCGGCGCCGGTAATACTATCCCAACAGAGGTTGTTAAAGGGCCGCGCCTCGGCGCTGGTGGTTAACAGCGGCAGCGCCAATGCCTGCACCGGGGCCCGGGGCATGGCCAATGCCGAGGAGATGGCGGCGCTGGCCGCCCGGCACATCGGCGTGGCGCCGGAAGAGGTGCTGGTAGCCAGCACCGGCGTCATCGGCCTGCCCCTGCCGATGGAGCGTATCCGCGACGGCATTGCCGGGGTGACGCTTTCCGCCGGGGGAGGCCACGACCTGGCCCGGGCGATAATGACCACGGACACCGTACCCAAGGAGGTGGCGGTCCGGGGCGAGGACGGCTGCGTCGTCGGGGGGATTGCCAAGGGTTCCGGGATGATTCACCCGGACATGGCTACCCTGCTCTGCTTCCTGACCACCGATGCCGCCGTGGAAATCGGTTTCCTCCGGGAAGCGCTGCGGGAGGCGGTGGATGTTTCTTTTAACATGGTATCCATCGACAGCGATACCAGCACCAACGACATGGTGCTGCTCATGGCTAACGGACGGTCCGGCGGTGAACCGGTAAGCAAGGGCAGCCGCGAGGCCGCGAATTTTCAGCGGGCCCTCAACCACGCCTGCATCTACCTGGCCCGGGCCATCGCCCGCGATGGCGAGGGCGCCACCAAGTTTATCGAGGTCAAGGTCAGCGGGGCTGCCGGCCCGGCTGATGCCCGCCGCGTGGCCCGGACGATTGTCAGCTCGCCGCTGGTCAAGGCGGCGGTGCACGGCTCCGACCCCAACTGGGGGCGGGTGCTGGCGGCGGCGGGGCGAAGCGGCGCGGAGCTCGATGCGGACCGGCTCGACCTGCAAATCGGCGGGGTTCGCCTGGTAAAGGGCGGCCGCCCGGTCTCTTTTAACAAAGAGGAAGTGGTCAGGCTGCTGGACGCCGCCGAGGTAGTCATGACCCTGGACCTCAACCTGGGCGGCGGCGCGGCCACCGCCTGGGGCTGCGACCTCTCCGAGGAGTACGTGACCATCAACAGCGACTACACGACCTGAAATATGAAGACGATGAAAAACGTCACGGTAGTAAAGATCGGCGGCTCCACGCTGGGTAGCGGCGATACCACCATCGAGGATATCGTAGCCCTCCAGAAAAAGGGCGCCCCGCTGGTGGTCGTCCACGGCGGCGGCAATACCGTCACCGGGTGGCTCAAGCGGCAGGGAGTGGATACGAAGTTCGTGCGCGGCGAGCGCGTTACCGATTTGCCGACCCTGGAGGTGGCCACGGCGGTGCTGGCAGGGCTGGTCAACAAGGAAATCGTTGCGGCTATCAACGTCCGGGGCGGGAAGGCCATCGGCATCAGCGGCGTCGACGGCGCGCTCATCGAGGGCAAGATGAAGAGCCGGGAGATGGGCTACGTGGGCACGGTGGCCAGGGTCAACCCGGCGCTCCTGGAAACGCTGCTTCAGGGCGGGTTCGTCCCGGTCGTCTCGCCGATAAGCCTGTACGCGGTGGACCGCCCGGCGGACGCCGCGGGGATAATCAATATCAACGCCGACCCCGTTGCCGGGGAAATTGCCGCCGCCCTGGGGGCGGCGAGGCTGGTCTTTTTGACCGACGTGCCCGGCATCAGCGACGCCTCCGGCAGTCTTATTTCCCGGCTTTCCGCCGCCGAGGTGGAGGCGCTAACGGCCTCCGGGGTGATTTCCGGCGGCATGATTCCCAAGATAAATGCCTGCCTCAGGGCTTTAAACGAAGGCACGATAACCCGTATAATAGACGGGAGAAAGCCGCACGCCCTGTTAAAAGAGGTTCAGGGGCAGGACGGCGGCACCACGATATATAAGTAAAAAAGGAGAGTCTACCTCGCCGAAGAGTTAAATGACCGACTGGCAGCAACTGGAAAGCAAGTACTACATGCAGACCATCGTGCGCGTCCCGGTAACCCTGGTCAGGGGGGAGGGGGCGCGGGTCTGGGACGATAAAGGTAAAGAGTACCTGGACTTTGTCTGCGGGCTGGCGGTCAACTGCCTGGGGCACTGCCCGAAGGTGGTCGCCGAGGCACTCGCCGAGCAGTCGCGTACCCTGATGCAGACCTCCAACTGGTACTACACCGTTCCCCAGGTCCAGCTGGCCCGGCTCCTGGTGGAAAACTCCTGCATGGACAGGGTGTTCGTCTGCAACAGCGGCCTGGAGGCCAATGAAGGCGCCGTCAAGCTGGCGCGACGCTACGGTCACCTCAAGCTGAACGGCGCTTACGAGGTCATTACCACCATGGACTCTTTTCACGGTCGGTCCCTGGCCATGACGGCGGCCAGCGGGCAGCCCAAGATGCACGCGCCGTACGTTCCCCTGCCGGCAGGCTTCGTCAACGTGGCCAATAACGACATCGAGGCCATAAAGTCGGCTACCACGGAAAAGACCTGCGCCGTGATGCTGGAGCCGGTGCAGGGGGAGGGGGGTGTCAACCTCCCCTCCGGCGACTACCTGAAAGAGGTGAGAGCGTGGTGCGATAGCCAGGGTATTTTGCTCATCCTGGACGAAGTCCAGACCGGCATCGGCCGCCTGGGGACGCTGTTCGGCTATCAGCTTTACGGCATCGAGCCGGATATCCTGACACTGGCCAAGGGCCTGGGCAGCGGCATCCCTATCGGGGCGGTGCTGGCCAAGGAAAAGGCCTCCGTCTTCGCCGTCGGCGACCATAACTCCACCTTCGGGGGCAATCCGGTTACCAGCGCCGCCGCCTGCGCCACGCTGAAGTACGTCGTCGCTAACGATATCCCCGGCAACGCCGGGCGGGTGGGGCAATACCTGATGGAGCGGCTGAATGTATTGAAAAATAAATATTCCTTCATCACCGAGGTACGGGGCCGCGGACTGCTGGTAGCGGTGGAATTCAGCAGCGATATCGGGCAGTCGGTCCTCATGGCCTGCCTGGAGAAAGGCCTGCTGGTAAATAAGCTGAAAGCCGGTGCCATCCGCCTGATACCGCCGCTGATTATCGGCCGGAAAGAGGTTGACGAGGCCATCGGCATACTGGACAGGGTATTTTCTGGCATTATTACGTAAATATTGCTAAAATTAGACCTAAGAGACGGTGATGTTAAAAAAATTAGGCAGCCCGGGGATAGCGGCCTTGCTGGTGGCTGTTCCAGTGCTGGCCATGCTGGGACTAATTCTATCTAATACAGAGGTCGGGATGGCTAAAGAGATTGGTATTCAGGAACCCGATTTATCTGCGCTGGATTACTCGTCGGTGCCTCAGTCCGTCATTGACGACGCCGTGACGATGGCCACGCAGCTGGTCGGCGACAGCCAGGAGAAGCTACAATCATTCGTTGACCAGTTGCTGGCGACCTACGTGGAGGCGAATGACAGAGACGTCGTCGTCTTCTTCAACTCCGGCGGCTGGGGGTGGAACATGACCGAGGAGACACCGGGCTGGTCCAGCATCCTCGATGGCATCAGGTTGCGGCTGGAGAACCTCGGCTATCGCCCTCTGGTCCTGAACTACCGGCGCACCGGCGGCGGCTTTGCCGGCTGCATCCGGGAGTTCATCGAGGGGGCGAGGCGCTACCCGAACAAGTCACGGGACCTGGCCGACCGGGTGGAGTTCCTGACCGACCATATTCCTGACCTGATGGTAATCGTGGCCGGGGAAAGCACCGGCTCCGTTATCTCCGATAAGACGATGACGATTCTCAAGGATAGGCCGCGGGTCTTCAGCATCCAGACGGGCACGCCCTTCTGGCACAAGCCGGTGGTCCTGGAGAGGACGCTGCTGATGAACAGCAACGGCAAGGGCGTCGATACCTTTAGCTACGGCAACATACCGGCCATGGTCTGGGCCACCGTCAAGGGATGGCTCGGCATGCTGGGTCCGGAGGAAAATCCTGGCAACGTCCTGAGCTGGCTGCGGGCGCCGGGCCACGACTACTCCTGGCGGTACCCCGGCATACACCAGGCGGTCACCGATTTCCTGGATGCCAATTTCCGGGGGAAAGATTGATTTCCCCCCGCCCGAGGGAGGAACGGCGTGCCGGATAAAGTCGTCCTGGCCTACAGCGGTGGACTGGACACCTCGGTAGCCATCAAGTGGCTTAAGGAAAAACACAATCTCGACGTCGTTGCTTTCAGCGTCGATGTCGGTAACGAGCCGGACTTCCCCAAAATCCGCGAGAAAGCCCTGAAGCTGGGGGCGGTCAAGGCGGTGGTGCAAGACGCCCGGCAGGCCTTCATCGACGAGTTCGTGGTGCCGGCGCTCAAAGCCAACGCGCTCTACCAGGGAAAGTACCCGCTGGCCACGGCCCTGGCCCGTCCCCTGATGGCGCGACTCCTGGTGGAAATCGCCCGGGCGGAGGGCGCCAGGGTGGTGGCACACGGCTGCACCGGCAAGGGCAACGACCAGGTAAGGTTCGATGTGAGCGTCGGCGCGCTGGCACCGGACCTCGCCATACTGGCGCCGGCCCGCGACTGGGGCATGACGCGCGATGAGACGATTGCCTACGCCCAGCGGAATAATATCCCTATCCCTATCACGTCCGCCAGCCCCTACTCCATCGACCAGAATTTATGGGGGCGGAGCATCGAGTGCGGGGTCATAGAAGACCCCTGGAACGAGCCCCCCGACGACGCTTTTATCTGGGCCGCGCCGGTGGCCAAAACCCCGGATAAACCGGAGTACATCGAGGTTGAATTTGAGAAGGGAGTCCCCACCGCCGTCAACGGCCAGAAGATGGCCGCCATCGACCTCATCGAGCGGGTCAATGATATGGCGGGAAAGCACGGGGTGGGAAAAATCGACCATATCGAAGACAGGGTCACCGGGATAAAGTCGCGGGAGATTTACGAGGCCCCCGCCGCCGTAACCCTGATACAGGCCCACCAGGCCCTCGAATCGATGACGCTATCGCGGGAGCAGCTAAGCCTCAAGCAGATAATTTCCAACGAGTACGCCGACCTCATCTACGACGGCCGCTGGTTCACCTCCTTCCGGGACGACCTGGCGGCTTACGTCGATTCCTCCCAGCGTTTCGTGACCGGGACGGTCCGGCTCAAGCTTTTCAAGGGGAGCAGCGCCGTGGTGGGGCGGAAGTCCCCTTACTCGCTATACCGCCACGACCTGGCGACCTACGACCGGGGGGACGTCTTCGACCAGAGCGCCGCGGTGGGCTTCATCAAGCTCTTCGGCCTGCCGGCGCGGACGCAGACCCAGGTCCAGGGGAAAAAAGATAAAGAAAAGTGACATGAGTTATATCAGGGGTCGATTCAGCAAGCCGGCTGATAAACTGGTGGCGAAGTACACCGCCTCCCTCCCCTTTGACCGGCGTCTCTACCGCCAGGACATCCGCGGGAGTCTCGCCCACGCCAAAATGCTGGCTAAACATGGCATCATCACGGACAAGGAAGCGGAGGCAATCGCCGGCGGGCTTTTGTCCATTCAGAAAGAGATAGAGCAGGACAAATTCCAGTTCAAAGTCGAGCTGGAAGACATCCACATGGCGGTGGAGTCCCGCCTCATCGAGATAGTGGGGGATGTGGGACGCAAGCTCCATACTGCCCGCTCCCGCAACGACCAGGTCGCCCTGGATATGCGCCTTTTCACCAGAGAGGCCATCGGGGACACGGTCAGGGGCCTGCGCGGCCTTGAGCGCGCCCTCCTCGACCTGGCCGGGGCCAATAAAAAGGTGGTCATGCCCGGCTATACCCATCTCCAGGTGGCCCAGCCGGTGCTCCTGGCGCACCACCTCCTCGCCTACTTCGAGATGCTGCAAAGAGACATCGAGCGTTTTAACGACTGCCTCAAGCGCGTCGATGTCATGCCGCTGGGCAGCGGCGCCCTGGCGGGGGTGGCCTACGATATCGACCGCGAGTTTCTGGCGAAGGAGCTCGGGTTCGGCCGGGTCAGCCGCAACAGCCTGGACGCCGTGTCCGACCGCGATTTCCTGCTGGAGTACCAGGCCGCCGCCGCTATCTGTATGATGCACCTTTCACGGCTTGCCGAGGAGCTGGTGATATGGTCGTCGGCGGAGTTCGACTTCATCGAGATTGACGATGCCTATGCCACCGGCAGCAGCATCATGCCGCAGAAGAAGAACCCGGACGTGGCCGAGCTGGCCCGCGGCAAGACCGGGCGTGTTTACGGCCACCTCACGGCCCTGCTGACCACGATGAAGGGCCTGCCCCTGGCCTATAACCGCGATATGCAGGAGGACAAGGAGGGCTTTTTCGATACCGTGGACACACTGCTGGCCACCCTGGAGGTGCTGGCGGGCATGGTGGGGACGCTGAAGGTTAAAGCCAACAATACCGCGAAGGCGGTGGAACGGGGCTATATCCTCGCCACGGACCTCGCCGACTACCTCGTCAAAAAGGGGGAGGCCTTCCGCACCGCCCACGAAATCGTCGGCAGGCTGGTGAGCTACGCCGCGGAAAAGGGGAAAACGCTGTCCGGGCTGGATTTGAGCGAATATAAGAAATTTTCACAGCTTTTCGGCGAGGATGTCCGCGATATCACTGTAGCATCATCGCTGGCGGCCCGGAACGTTACCGGCGGCACCGCCCCAAAACAGGTCGCCGGGGCGCTGGCCGCCGCCCGCAGGATTGCGGGAAAGGGGTAAGGAG
>JBDRFW010000030.1:0-11650 GCA_043818415.1 Chloroflexota bacterium
GGTAAATCCGTCGGCGGAGAACATCGCCGCCACCATTTACAATGAGCTGAAGGGTAAGCTCGCCGCCGACCCCGTTACCCTCGATGCCGTGGAGGCCTGGGAGACTCCCCACCAGGGCGTGGCCTACCGCCCGGACTAGCCTTTTTCCGGGGGCATGAGGTTGGGGATGCTTTCCTCGATGGGATAGTCCACGTTGCACCTGGCGCAGTGAAGGGAGCCGGTGATGACCTCCCCACCCTCCTCCGCGTCCACCTTCAGCTCCAGCCCGCTATGGCACACCGGGCAGGCCAAAATCTCCGCGAGCTCTCGTTTCATGGTCTGATTATAGCAGATTGCTAGTTTTCAGTTAATTCATCCCCGCCCCCCTCGGTTGCCATCTATTCCCACACATGCCGCCCTCGCGGCATCAACGGCTTAGCCCGTGAGCGTGCTCAACCCCCAAGGGGGAGTAGCTTGCGTAGAGGGGCGCCAGCCCCTCTGAAAAATAACTCCCCCTCTCCAACCAGACTATCTGACGATTGACGTGATGTATCAGGTTGGAGAGGGGGATAAACGGGGTGAGGCTAAGAGAAGTTAGAGCTGGTAAGAGCAACACCATACCTTACACCTTTACATACGCAGTATCTTTAATTAAAATGGGACTGAGCCGTGATTAAAGCCGTCTTTTTCGACCTCTACCATACGCTGGTGCGCTACGAGCCTTCCCGGGAAGAGCTGACCGCCGGGTTCCTCGGGGAATTCGGTATCGAGGTCAGCGCCGACGCCCTGCGCCGACCCCTGGTTACCGCCGACGAGTTCATCTACCGGGAGATGTCACGGCTTCCCCTCGGCCAGCGGTCGGACGAGGGAAAGGCGGCCCTGTTCCTGGAGCACCAGGCCATCGTGCTGCGCGAGGCCGGCATCGAAGCGGATACCAAAATCGCCGCGGGCCTGCTGGAGAAAATGCAGCGGGTGAAAATGGACCTGGTCCTCTTCGACGACGTGGCGCCGGCCCTCACTGACCTCAAGGGGAGGGGGCTGTGGCTGGGTCTCATCTCCAACATCGACCAGGATATCAGCGCCATGCTGGAAGGACTGAGGCTGCCGTCATGGCTGGACAGCGTGGTGACCTCGCGGGACGCCGGCGCCAGCAAGCCCCGGCCGGAGATATTCCTCGAGGCGGTGCGGCGGGCCGGCGTGGCCCCGGCCGAAGCCGTCTACGTCGGCGACCAGTACGAGGTGGACGTCCTCGGCGCCGAAGGGGCCGGCCTGAAGGGAATCCTCCTCGACCGCGGCGGCTACTTCGCGGAAATCACCGACTGCCCCCGGATACGCAGTCTCGTCGAGATAGTCGAGCACCTGTGAAGTCGGCGCACCGTTAAGGTTATTCCCCGCCCAGCGGGCAGTCGTTACACCGCCCCTGCGAGCAAAAGGTCCGGTAGATATGGATTAGCCCCTGCTGACGCCGCGCCGAGCCGACCGGCCGGCGGCCCAACCCCAGCTGGCGCCCCATATGCCTTTCGAGGGTGTTTTCCGCCAGCGCCGGGTAGTCCCGGTAGATTAGGCGGGCCTTTTGGGCCGGCCCCGGGCGGGAGCGTCCCCAGGCAGCGGCGAAGGGCAGCAGCACGTTGACGGCGATGACCGCGGCCCGCCCCCGGCCCAGCAGGGCGGGCAGTCCCGCCCCTCCCGGCAGCCCGAAGTCCAGGTTCCGCGCCCAGTAGCCCTCCGCCGGCACCAGCAGCCGTTCCTCCAGCTCCCGGTGACCACCCTCCGCCCGGATTTTTTCCAGACCCCCGACCAGCCCCGGGAGCAGTCCCTCCTTCCCGTAGCGGAGCAAAAGATGGCCAATCGCCGCGAGGCGGCGGGCGGGGAGATTGCCCGGCCGGACCTTGAAGACATGCCAGTCACCTTCGGTCATCGGGTCTTTTTCCGGCGCGCCGGCCCAGATGCCCTCCAGGGTCTTCACCCAGGCATCACCTTCACTACCATTCCGGTGAAGCCCGCCGCGCTGCGAGGGCAGCAGCCCGGCCGTGCCCAGGAGCCAGGCCTGGTAGCCGGCCAGGCGCCCGGTATCCGTGGCCGCCCCGGAGGCCGCGGCCTCCAATCGCTTTAGCGGCAGCCTCCGGGCCAGCTCCGCCATGGGCGGCTTGTTCTTGCTGTAGCCCAGGGCCTCCATGACGCCCCCGTAGAGGGCCTGCCCCGCCTCCTGACACTCCAGGGCCTCCCGGAATTGAGCCGACCTCGCTTCAAACCGTTCGTCTCCCGCCCTGTCCAGGACCATGCCGGCTCGTTCTGACTGGCCGGTTATCCCGTTACGGCAGGCAACCGGCCGGCGGCGGGGGAGACCGGCCGGCTCGGGCTGGCCCGCCAGGCACCGCTGCAGGGCCAGGGTGGGCACTCTGCGCCCGTCCTCCAGGTTGACGGGTGCGGCCGTATCATGCCAGAACACGACGTGCAGGATGACCCGGTTATAGGCGGGGTCCTCGTGGTGCCGGTGCGCCCACCAGCCGCTGGACCGGACGTGGATTTCAATATCGCCCCTCATCAGCCCCCGGCGGGTGGCGATGACCGCGTCCCGTAAATCGGCGCCGCGGTCGTCGTTGGGCCGGCCCGGATAGACTATCTCTATCGGCTCGCCGTCATCCGTTTCCAGGTCAATCCGGCCCGGCAGCCCGTCCTGCCAGATTTTGACGACCTGGCTCTCCCCGATGACATCGGGCATAATAACCCCTTCTTCAGGCGGACGCGGCCTTTAGCCGCCGTCAGGCGGTACGGAGATACTGGCGGTAGCGCCACAGGGCGGCCAGCGCGGCGATGGCATCGGCGTCCTCCTGATAGCTGGGGATGCCCCGGGCCTGGAAGCCCCGGCACTGCCGCCGGTAGACCTGACGGTCCCCCAGCGGGCTGACCGCCAGGATGGGCTTGTGGGGGAAGTCCTCTCGGAGGCCGTCGAAGAGGCCGGTGATGTCCTGGCCCGGCACCCAGTCGATGGCGCCCATTATCACCACCACCGCGTCGACGCCCCCGTCCTCAAGGACGGCTCGCGTTACCGTGGTATAAGTCGCCGCGAAGCCGCTGGCCTCGATGGCTACCCAGACGTCCACCGGGCTTCTCACCCGCCACCAGTCCGGGTAGACGGTCTTGATTTTGTCCCGGGTGGCCGGCGACAGCTCGGCGACGGTTAGCCCGTGGCGGACGCAGGCATCGACGGCGGTGACGCAGCCGGACCCGGCCAGGTTGATGATGCCCACCCGGTTGCCGGCCGGCAGCGGCGCCTTGACGAAGGTCTTGGTCGTGTCCCAGAGCTGCGCGAAGCTCCCCACCCGGGTGATGCCCGCCTGCCGGAAAGCCGCCTCGTAAACCCGGTCCTCCCCGGCGATGGAGCCGGTATGCGTCGCCGAGACCCGGGCGCCGCGCTCGGTGACGGCCGATTTCAGGACGATAATCGGCTTCTCCCGGATGATGCGGCGGGCCAGGCGGAGAAAGCGCTGGCCGTCCTTGATGCTCTCCAGGTACATGGCGATAACCCTGGTCTCCCGGTCGGCGCCGAAGTACTCGAGCATATCGCTCTCGTCGACATCGCACTTGTTGCCCAGGCAGGCTATCTTGCTGATGCCGATTTCGTCATTGATTACCGGCAGAAAGACGCCGGTAAAGAGGCCCGTCTGCCCGATGAACCCGGCCGTGCCCCGTTTGATTTCGCCCCGGGGCAGGAAGGTGCGGTTGAGCCGGCCGAGGCTGGTATCGAAACTGGCATAAGGGTTGATGGTGCCGACGCTGTTCGGCCCCATGATTCTTATCCCGGCCTCCCCGGCCAGTCGCGCCAGCCGCTCTTCCGCCCGGGCGCCGGACGCGTCCATCTCGCCGAAGCCGGCCGACTCGATGATGACCGCCTTTATCCCCCGGCCGATGCATCCTTCCACGGCATCCGGCACCAGCGCCGGCGGCAGCACGATGAGGGCCAGCTCCGGTGTCTCCGGGGTATCTCCCAGCGACGCGTATACCGGCAGGTTCAGGATCCGCCGGGCCCGGGGGTTGACCGGGTATATCCGGCCCGGATAGCCCAGCCGCTGCAGGTTCTCGATGATATTGTAGCCGCCCTTGCCCGGCGTCCGGGAGGCGCCGATAATGGCGACGCTCTCCGGCTCGAAGAACGGTTTTAAGCTGTCGTTATCACGCTTTCCGGTAACCAATCACCTTTGCTCCTGTCGTTAATCATCCCGGACGCAACGGCCATACCCCGGCTCCCCGGATATCCCCTAGATAACCCTGGCCGCGTATATTCGGACTACCTGGATATTACACGTTTCCGTGTATTCTGTCAAGGCTTTTTCTCGGGGGGAGCGGCCTCGTATTTGAATCTGGCCTGCTCGGCGACGATGGACAGCAGGGTGGCCGAGGCACCCCGGGGGCGGTACATGCCCGTTTCCCACTCGCTGATGGTCTGCTGGCGCGTGCCCAGCCGGTCCGAGAGCTCCCGCTGGGTCAGCCCCAGGTGGCGGCGCAGCGCCTGGATACTCCGGCCGTCCCAGGGCCGGCGTTTACCTTTCGACCGCTGGCTCATGGCTAGATTCTACACGATGCAGTGTAAGGCGTCAAAATAATCAAATATTTTGTTCTTTTTGGTATTTAATTGGATAGTTTAACCTCACCCCTCCCCTCCCCTCGTTTCTTATCTATTCCCACCCGGGCCGCCATCGCGGCAGCCACGGCTTAGCCCGTGAGATTTTCCCCACACAACCCAATAGGGGAGTGCGATAGCGAGAGGGGGTCGGGGGGGTGAGGTAAATAAGGTCTGACCCCTTAGAAAAACTGCTTAATTTCCCCTAGCCTTGCACGTCCGCGAGCTTTGCAGTACAATGGGGGCAGTTTCCTCTAAATGGAGCTTACGGGTATGGTCAATCATCCGGTGCTTGTCCTGAACCAGAGCTACGAGCCGCTCACGGTCTGCCGGGCACGGCGGGCAGTGGTGCTCGTCATCCAGGGCAAGGCGGAGATGCTGGAAGACGGCCTAGGCTACATTCACACTATAAGTGAAACCGTCCCCCTGCCCTCGGTCATCCGGCTGGCCAGGATGATTAAGCGGCCGCGCCGGGAAAAGAAGCTGACACGCTACGAGATTTTCAACCGGGACCGCTACACCTGCCAGTACTGCGGTGAGCAGAGCCGTCAACTCACACTGGACCACGTCATCCCCCGCTACCGGGGCGGCCGGCATACCTGGGAGAACGTCGTCAGTGCCTGTGTCGCCTGCAACCGGCGCAAGGCGGGCCGCACCCCGCAGGAAGCCAACATGAAGCTGGTTCGCCAGCCCGGGCCTCCCAGCAGCGGCCACTTCTTCATCGTCCCCTATCATTACCTCAACAAGCGGGACGAGTGGCGGAAATACCTCTACCAGTAAACGCCGTCAGTAAGAGACCTCGGCCAGGGGCAACTCCACCGTCGCCTCGGTGTCCAGTTCCACCATCACCGTTTCTTTCAAGGGGTTATTGGATACCACGGTGGCCTCGCCCATTTGTGTGGAGACCCGTTGTCCCACCTTGGGCATCTTCGCCTTCATGTCGCGGTACTGCTCACCCTCGTAGGCCAGGCAGCACATCAGGCGACCGCAGGCGCCGGATATCTTCATCGGGTTGAGGGGCAGGTCCTGCTCCTTGGCCATCTTGATGGAAACCGGTGTGAACTCGGTGAGGAAGCTGGCGCAGCAGAGCTGGCGACCGCACCGGCCGTAGCTGCCGATTATCTTGGCCTCATCCCGGCTGCCCACCTGGCGCAGTTCAACCCTCACCTTGAAACGGCTGGTTAGCTTCCGGACGAGGTCGCGGAAGTCCACCCGCTCCTCGGCGGTGAAGAGGAAAGTCAGGCGGCTGCTGTCCAGGTTATACTCCGCCGAAAGCAGCTTCATGGGCAGGTTGAGCTCGTTAATCATCTTGCCGCACTCGATGAGGGCCTCCTCGGCCTTGGCCTCGAGCTCCTCCGCCTTGGTGACGTCCTCCGCATCCGCCTTGCGTACCACCGGGCTGAGCGTTTCCTCCGACTCGCTGGCCAGCACCTGTCCGGGCGCGATGACGACGTGTCCCAGCTCGACGCCGCGGCTCGTCTTTACCACGGCGTAGTCGCCGGGCTGGAGCTCGATATCGCCCGCGTCGAAGTAGTAAATTTTACCCGCCCTCCGGAATCTTATGCCCACAATGTTAGCCATCTCTATATCAGACCCGTACCGCCGGGTCCTTCTCTCCTTCCTTTCCCGGTATATCGAGCATCAGCACCTCCAGCGCCAGCCGCGGATTGACGTTCTGCCTCAGCTGCGCCGCAGCCGCCTGTATGCCCGCGATGAAATCCTTAATCCGGGCCAGCCGGTAGCTATCAGCCATTACGGCCAGCCTCTCTTTACGGTCGACATTAGTTATCATATCACGGCAGCCGAGTTTCACCAACATCAGGTCGCGCCAGAAATCGAGCCACCGCTCGAGGACTTCGTAAACGGCGCCCCGGTCCTGCCCGAACCGCGCCGCCAGCCGGCCGGCGTAGGCGAACCGTCCTTCGTAGTCGCCTTCGATGACGGCCAGTAGCCCTTCCATCTCCTCGTCGCGCTGCCGGAGCAGGCTCTCGTCGTCGGCGGCCGCCAGCGCCCAGCCGGGACAGCCGTGGGCCAGCCCGGAGAGCAGCCTGGCCCGCTCCGGGTCGAGGCCGCGCTTCTTTACCAGCTCCGCCGCCAGCTCGTTAACGGCGAGGGGTGGCAGCTCCAGGCACTGGCAGCGGGAGACCACGGTGGCCGGCAGCAGCTTATCATTGACCGTCAACAGGACGAAGATTACCTTGTCGGCGGGCTCCTCCAGGGTCTTGAGCAGACGGTTGGCCGCCTCGATGGAGAGCAGCTCGGCGGGGTCGATGATGAATACCTTGTGCTTCCCCTCGAAGGGGGGCAGGCTGGCATCGTGCTGCAGGTACTTTATCTGTTCGATGCTTATCAGCTTGGCCTCGCTGGAGTCCTCGTCCCGGGCCAGGCCGACTACCTGGACGTCGGCGTGGTGCATGGCGGCTATCTTCTGACAGGAGGGACACTCGCGGCAGGGTCGCTCCGGCGCTTCGCAGTTGAGCGCCTGGGCCAGGTGTACGGCCAGGGTCATCTTGCCGACATGCGGCGGACCAACGAGCAGGTAGGCGTGGGCTAGCGTCCCGGCCTTCAGGCTGTTCTGTAAAAGGGAGACCGCCCGGTCCTGTCCGATTACCTGCCACATTGAGAAGTCTCCTCGTTAAATCAAATCGCAACGGGTGAGGTCTTCCAGCGTCTCCCGGCGCCGGACCAGGCGGGCTTTACCGTCCCTGACGAAGATAATGGCCGGTCGGAAAGAGGCGTTATAGTTGCTCTGCATCGGCACGCAGTACGCACCGCAGTCGGCCACGGCCAGCAGGTCGCCCGCTTCGACCGGGGGCAGCTTGATATCCGTAATCAGGATATCGCCGGACTCGCAGTACTTGCCGGAGATAGTCACCAGGTCGGTGGCTTCCGCCCGCACCTTGTTGGCCAGCACCGCCTCGTGGCGGGCACCGTACATGGCGTAGCGGATGTTGTCGCCCATGCCGCCGTCCACCGAGACGTAGCGCCGGATGCCGGGGATATCCTTGATGGCCCCCACCCGGTACAGCGCCACCCCGGCCCGCGCCACGATGGCCCGGCCCGGCTCGATGATGAGCCTGGGTAATGAGAGACCCAGTTGGCGGCACTGACTGGTAAGCTCGCCGGTGATAAGCTCCGCCCAGGCGGAGACGGACGGCGGTTCCGCCCCCAGCGTGTAGGGGACGCCGTAACCCCCGCCGACGCTGAGCACCCTGGTGACGAAGCCATGCTTCTTCTTCATGGCCGCGGCGAACTCCAGCACCACCTCAATCGACTTCCGGTAAGGCTCGGTCTCGAAGATGCCGGAGCCGATGTGAAAGTGCAGGCCGTCGACCTTCAGGTTGGGCTCGCCCCGGGCCGTGGTCAATGCCTTCTCCCAGGTGGACCGGGTAAACCCGAACTTGGAGTCCACCGTGCCGGTGGTGTTGTACTTGTGGGTATGGGCATCGATGCCCGGCGAGAGGCGCAGCAGGATACTGGCCTTCTTCCGGCCGGCCATCCCTCGCAGCAGGTTGAGCTCGTGGAAGTTGTCCACCACGATATGGCCGATGCCGCATTCCAGGGCCATCTCCAGCTCCTCGGCCGACTTGTTGTTGCCGGGGAAGCTGACCATATTCATCGGGAAGTCCACGGAGCGGGCGATGCCCAGCTCCCCGCCGGAAACGACGTCCAGTCCCAGCCCCTCCTCCTTGACGAGGGCGAGCATGGCCCGAGGAGTGAACGCCTTGGCGGCGTAGAGAACGGTCACGTCCGCGCAGCGCCGGCCGAACTCCTTCTTGAACTCGGCGCAGCGGTCCCGCAGGCCTCGCTCGTCGAAGACGTACAGGGGCGTGCCGAACTCCTCGGCCAGTGCCACGGCGTCGCAGCCGCCCAGGACCAGGTGTCCCTTCTGGTTCACCCTGGCGCTCGGCGGGAAGAGAGAAAGTACCGTGATTTTAGGTCGCGTCGCCATCTTCACCTCACACCTTTATGTTAGCAGCGCCCGTAGGTGAAGTCAATGAGATGGCTCTGGCTACAGCTTCAGCAGCTCTTCCAGGGGCTCGTCCGGCGGTACCGGGCCGACCACCGCCAGGCGGAGCCCGTCCCCCACCAGCAGTTCCCCGGCCAGCTTTTGAAGCTCTTCCGAGGTAATGGCACCGATGATTTCGATGACATCGTCGACGGAGATAATTTCCCCGGTAAGGACCTCCTGCCCGCCGGCCCAGCCGGCCACGCTGCGGCTGTCCTCCATGCGCAGCATGATGCGTCCCTTGAAAAGCTCCTTGGCCCTGGTAAGCTCCGCCTCCGGGATGGCCTCCTTGAGGCGGTCCAGCTCGGCGAGGATGGCCCGGATGGCTACCTTCAGCTTGCCGGTATCCACCCCGGCCGCCACGGTCATGGCGCCGGTGTCCAGGAAGTGCTCCGCGTAGCTCTGGATGCTGTAGGCCAGCCCCATCTTATCGCGTATTTCCGTGAAGAGGCGGCAGCTCATCCCCTCCCCCAGGATGATGTTGAGCAGGTCGAGCTTGAAGCGCTCGGGGTTGACGATGGAGACGCCCGGCAGGGCCAGGCAGAGCTGCGTCTGCTCGGTGTCGCGGTTCTCGATGGCCACCCGCCGTCCGGTGCCGCCCCGGTAAGGAGGGTAGTCGGTGCGGGGCCGCTTTTGTTTCCAGCCGGCGGTCAGCCGGCTCACCATGTCCAACACCTCCTCGTGCCGGATATCCCCGGCAATCGCCAGCACGGTGTTGCCCGGCCGGTATTGCCGGTCCAGGTAATCGAGTATCATCTCCCGGGTGATAGTCGTCACCGACTCTTTACTGCCGGCGATATCGCGTCCCAGGGGGTGGCCGGGCCAGAGGATCTCGTCGATGAGCATGGAGACACGCTGCGGGGGCGAGTCCAGGGACATCTTTATCTCTTCGATGATGACCTGGCGCTCTTTTTCGATATCGGCGGGGTCAAAGCGGGAGTTGATGAGGATGTCCACCAGCACGTCGAGGGCGCTGGCGAAGTGCGGCTGGGCTACCTTGCACCAGTAGATGGTCAGCTCCTTGTCCGTTCCGGCATTGAGCATGCCCCCCACCCCCTCGATGACCGTGCAGATGTCCATCGGGGTGGGGCGCTTCTCCGTGCCCTTGAAGCAGAGGTGCTCGATGAAGTGGGATACGCCGGCCCGCTCATCCGTCTCGTAACGGGAGCCGGTGCCGATAAAAAAGCTGATGGTCACCGACCGGGTATGGGGCATGGCGGCGGTGACCAGGCGCAGTCCGTTGTCCAGGGTAACCTTCTGGTACAAAAATTAACCTTTCAGTCCGAATAAGTAATTCTAAGTTTTTCCACGGGCGGTGTCAACGCGAAAAAGTCTATTCCAGCTTGCGCAGGCGGGGGGAGAGGGAGAGGATGAGCAGCGCCACCACGGTGAGAGCGATGGCCAGCCCGCCGATGGACCACTGTACCCCGGCCGCCTCCGCCAGCAGACCACCGAAGAAGGTGCCCAGGCTGCCCAGGCCGAAGCCCATCATGAAGAAGCTCATCACCCGCCCCCGGTACTGGGCGTCCACGTGGGACTGTATCAGGGTGTTACCGAGCGCCCGTTGCCCCGTATCCCCCAATCCCACCAGGAACATCAGGAACAGGGAGAGGAACCACCAGCGGGAGAAGGCGAAGCCCAGCAGCGCGAAGCCCAGGATAAGGCCGCCGATGAGCAACAGCCGGCCCCGTTTCCGGTTGGGCAGGGAGGCCAGGGTGGTGGAGGCAACCAGCGCCCCGATGCCGGAGATGCTCATGAGCAGGCCCAGCCCGGTGCCGCCCACCCCGAAAATGTCCTCGGTGAACATGGGCAACAGCATCCGGTGGGGCATCCCGAAAACGGTGGTGACCAGAACAAAGACCAGGACCAGCAGGATGGTCTTCTCGCGGCGGATGTAACGCACGCCATCCAGCACCTCCCGGAGGGTGCCGCTCCCCTGGGCAGGTGTTGTCTTGAAACGCGGCAGGAAGAAAACGCCGATGGTGGCCAGGGAATACAGGCCGGTGGTGATAAAGTAGACGACATTGAAGTCGAAAATATCGATGAGGAAACCCGCCGCCGCCGGGGCTAGTATCTGGAACATGTTCATTCCCAGCATGTTCAGGGAAATGGCGTTCATCAGCCGCTCCGGGCCGACTATCTCCGGGATGATGGCCTGGCGCGAGGGCATCATCAGGCCCATGATTGACCCCTGGACCACCGCCGAAACCACCAGTATCCACCACGAGCCGGGCACGTCCTTGCTGAGATAGCCCAGGGTCAGGGCCAGGGCGATGCTCAGGGCCACCACCGCCGAGGCCGCCTGGCCGGCCAGCAGCACGAACTTCTTCTGAATACGGTCGGCCATGGCCCCACCGATGAGTGACAGGGTGAGCATGGGTATGGCGCTGGCCAGGGACATTGCCCCGAGGATGGCGCCGGATTCGGTGAGGCGGTAGATGAGCAGGGAGCGGGTGATTATCTGCATGTTCATGGAAATCCAGTGCCCCGCCATGATGCTGAAGTAAAGCCGGAAGACCGGAATTTTAAAGGACTCGAAGGTCCTTAGGCCGCGCAGCGAGAAGCCGCCGCTGCCGGCTTCTCCCGCCTCCACGCCCGCGCCACGGTATTCGTCGATTTTCTTGTTCATCTAAAGTTTTTCAAAGCGTTCAGCCTGCGGGTAAGCCGGGGAATGTGAGGGTACGGTCAGGGATGGGACTTCCGGGAGGGCACAACCCCATTCTACTCTGATGTCCGCCGGACGGCAAGAAAAAGAGGGGCCGCTAGAATCAAAGTTATAGCCCCCTAAAAAACTGGCCGCCCTTCCGGGGAAGGACGGCCAGCTTGTTCTTCTTAATGGTTGGGGAGTGGTGGGGCTACATCCCGTAGTCCATGCCGCCCATACCTCCGCCGGGCATCGGCGGCCCCTTTTCCTTCTCCGGGATGTCCGCCACGAGCGCCTCGGTGACGAGCACCATCACGGCGATGCTGGCGGCGTTCTCCAGGCCGGTCCGCACCACCTTGGTGGGGTCGATGATGCCCTTGGCCACCATGTCGACGAA
>JBDRFW010000031.1:0-6787 GCA_043818415.1 Chloroflexota bacterium
GCCACGAAGGCGCGGGTAGCCCCTTCCACGATGCCGTAGTAGATACCGTAGCCGGCAAAGAGAACCCATATTTGCCAGACCTGTGAAGCCGCGGCGAAGCCCAGGTAGACCAGCGCGTAGACCAGCCACCCCAGGGCAATCACCCGCTTCCGGCCGATTCGGTCGGAGATGATTCCCGCCGGCACCGAGCAGGCGACATACCCGGCGTTCAGCAAGACGAGCATCAGCGTGATATGGAGCACTGGCGAGCCTAGGTCCTGCGCCCGCAGTATCACGAAGAAGTCGGAGGAGTTGCCCAGGGTGAAGACGGCCATCACCACCAGGTAGAGCTTGAAACGGGTGCTAAAGCCGGGAGCAGCCGCCAGGGGTAAGGTGGGACCCGGGGCGGTACTACGGGACGGCAGGCCTTTCTCGTGGACGAAGGCTATAAGCACCAGCACGGCCAGCACCGCCGGGACCACCCCGACCGTCACCATCCAGCGGTAGGAGCTCCAGCTGAGCTCAAGCCCGCCCCCCTGGACGATATAGATAATGACGGCGGCGATGGCCAGCCCCAGGACCGCCCCGGTGGTGTCCATCGCCCGGTGCACGCCGAAACCCTTGCCCCTTTCTCCCACCGATGTGGAATCGGCGACGAGGGCATCCCGCGGCGAGGAGCGGATACCCTTGCCAACCCGGTCGCCGAACCGCACCGCCAGCACCGCGCCCCAGCCGGAGGCCAGCAGCATGAAGGGCTTGACAAGCGTGGAAAAACCGTAGCCCAGCACCGCCAGGAGCTTGCGCTTCTTGATGCGGTCGCTGAGTCGACCGCTGAATATCCTGAAGATGGCGTCCATGCTCTCGGACAGCCCGCCGATGAGACCGACGGCCACCGCCCCGGCCCCCAGCACGTTGAAGACGAAGAGGGGGACGAGGGTGAAAATCATCTCGCTGCTGGTATCGGTGAGCAGGCTGACCAGGCCCAGGAAGAAGATGTTGTGGTGCAGGCCCCAGATTTTGCGGTGGGCGGCCTCGGGGTTCAAAGGCTCTGACGCTGGCTGGTTCATGTGAGGGTATTATATACCTGAAAGGCAACCGAGGGAAATTTCTTGACGCCACTCTAAATCTCCAGTAAAATATAGCTGTTTGCCGAGGTAGCTCAGATGGTAGAGCAGCGGACTGAAAATCCGCGTGTCCCCAGTTCGATTCTGGGCCTCGGCACCATGAAACGGGCGGGCGGAAGTAGTTCAGTGGCTAGAACGCCTCCTTGCCAAGGAGGAGGTCGCGAGTTCGAATCTCGTCTTCCGCTCCACTTTTTTACCCCTCCCAGCGCTCTATTTCCACCAGGCAGGAGTTGGGCGCCATGCCGGGGGCGTTCCTGGACAGCCCCCGCGTCGGCGTCAGGATAGCCACGCAGCCGCCCCTATCGGTGCTGGCCGGATTGCCCGGCTCGAGGGGGTCGTACTTCCCCGACCCGTAATAGCAATGCACCACCCCCGGCCGCATCCTCTCCGTCACATCGGCGATGCCGAGCACGGAACCACGGTCGTTATATAACCTGACGATGTCCCCATCTTTGATACCGCGCTTTTTGGCTTCCGATGGGTGGAGACGCACCGGCCGCCAGTGGTAGCCGTCCTTGAAGACGCGGTGTCCCGGAATCTCCCCCAACCACGAAGAGTTGGCGTCGTGGTGCGTGTGGAAGGAGTAGCGGGGGTGGGGAGTGATAAGCTGGAGGGGGTACTTCTCCGCCAGCTTCGAGTCATAGCCTTCCCAGGAGGGGATATAGCGGGGCAGCGGCGGCCTCTCCTCATCGTCGGGGAGGTGCTCTTTCAGGCTCTGCGAAACGAACTCTATCTTGCCGCTGTAGGTCCCCAGCTCTTTGCCCTTCTCCGTGTTCCGCTTGGGGTTAAAGTGGTCGGGCGTATCACATTCCCGTCCCTCGTAAAACCAGCGCAGGCCGGGCGTCGGTTGATAGTCGTCGGGCAGCGGCACGATGAAGTATCCTTTCTTCTTAAACTCCTCGAAGGATATGTACTTCGGCAGGTCGGAGTAGTTAAAGACCTTCTCAATCCAGTCCTCCACCGTGTTGCCCTCGGTAAACTCTTCCCCTACGCCCAGCCGCTCGGCCAGCTCGGTGAATATCCGGTAGTCCGGCTTCGATTCATATAGCGGCTCGATGCACTTTTGCTGGTAGACGATGACCCGGTGGTTGCAGGCATTGGAGCCGTGGTGGGTATAGCCGCCGGTCTGGGCCCACTCCCCGATGTCCGCCCGCTCGAAGTTGGAGCAGGCCGGCAGGATGATATCGGCCAGGCCGGTCTCCGTGCACCACCAGACGTCCTGGTTGACGACGAACTCGAGCCTGGGGCTCTGGTACATCTTTACCCAGCGGCTGGTGCCGGTCATCGTGCCGAGGAAGGAGCCGCCGTAGCGGTAAAACATCTTGACCTCTGAATGACCGGGCAGCGGGTAGGTGTAGGGGATGAACTGCTGCTCCAGCGACTGCCCGCAGAAGGTCTGCCCCAGCCAGTGGATGGGCGGTTCGAGGATGGCCTCCGGGACGAGCAGGCGGTAGATACGCTGCTTGACGGGGTTCTCCACTGTTTTCCTGGCGAACCCGTTTAAAAAGTTCGGCCCGAAGGAGCTATAACCGGGGAAATTGAAATCGGCGTTGTAGGGCGGCCCCATTGTGGTGCCCCAGATGTTAACGCCCGGCTTGCCCAGTCCCTGCATGGCCTGAAGCAGCACCATCAGCCGCGCCCACTCCGTACCGTAGGCCTGGCGGCAGGCGCCGGACTCTCCACCTCTCGACCCCGCCGCCAGCATGGTGCGACTGGCCGCCCATTCCCTGGCCAGGCTTTTTATCGTGTAGGCGGGGACATCGCAGATGGCCGCCGCCCATTCCGGCGTCCGGGGTGTACCGTCTTCCTGGCCGAGGATATGCCTTTTGAACTCCTCGAACCCGACGGTATGGGTAGAAACATACTCTTTATCGTAGGTGCCCTCGGTCAGCCAGACATGAGCGACGGCCTCCGCCATGGCAGCGTCGGTGCCGGGGCGGGGGGCTATCCACTTGTCCCCGAGTATGGTGGCCGTGTAGTTGCAGAAGGGGTCGATGAATATCTGCCTCTTGCCGAGCTCCCGCAGCCAGTAGCGCCAGATAACCGATTCCTGCCCGCCGTAGATGCCCCGGGTGGAATCGGGGTCGTTGCCCCAGTGCACCACGAGGTCGGTATTTTTGAGCGCGTCCTCGAGGAGGTCGTACTGCTCCGGCATGCCGAGTCGCCAGAAGAAGCCGTAGGCGTGGGTGGCGCCCCAGTGCCAGCCCTCCCATGAGTCCGGGTTGTCCAGGATATCGGTGAAGCCGATGAGGTTGAAGAACCGGGCCCAGGTTGAGGTACGGTAGCCGACGTTGCCCCAGTTGTGGTGTGAGGAGGCCCGCGACATGATGGCCTCCGGACCGTAGTCGGACCGGATTCGCTTCATTTCCCCGGCGACGATATCCAGGGCCTTCTCCCAGCCGATGCGTTTGTACCCGGATTTCCCCCGGTTCTGAGGGTTCCTCTGGCCGGCGGGGTCAAAGTCCTCCCTTATCATAGGGTACTTGAGGCGGATATCGGAGTAGAGCCGCGCCTTCTCCACCATGGTAAACGGCGCCACGCAGGCCTTGCGCAGCGGCGAGAACTGCCGGCCGTCAGCCTGAATCCGCCAAGACGCAGCGTCGCTTTCTTCCAGCTCCAGCGGGCGGACGCGAACCACTTTACCGTCCCGGACATAGACCTTGACCGGGCCGCCGTTGGTCAGATTGGTAAACACCTGTTCCAAAATACTTCACCCTTCACAATGTCTCGATTAATAGTGTAGCGGTTCGGGGAGGGTGATTGCCAGTCACGGCTTGCAGGGGGATATTTTACAGAGGAAAGAGCGCCACGGCTCGGCGCCGGTATGGGGGTCGCGGGGCAGGCCGCTGGTGAGCATATTGACGTTGGACTCCCGGTAGCCGTAGTCCCACGGTTCCTTTTCCGGGAACCACCAGCCGTGCTCGGCGCAGACCACGGAGGGGTGGATGCCGTCGGTGAGCCGGGCCCGCTGCCTGATGCGGCCGCCCCGTGGGCTCTCAATCCAGACCCAGTCGCCGTCCCGGATGGCGAGCCGGGCGGCCGTCTCCGGGTGAATCTCCACCAGCGGGTCCGGGTGGCGGCGGCGCAGCGACTTCAACTGGCGGCCCTCGCTGTGGAAGTACTCCTGCACCCTGGCCCCGGTGGAGGCAATCAAGGGGTATTCCCCGGCCAGCTCCGGGGTGGCGTAAGGACTCTCCGATGGCTCCACGTGGTCCGGCAGGGGGTCAAAGCCCATCTGCTCCAGGGCTTCACTGTAAATCTCGAACTTGCCGGAGGGGGTCCGGAAACCTTCATTCTCGTACTTGCGATACCTCATCTCCCCCTGAATTATGCCCATCTCCCTGAACTCATCGAAGGTGATGCCGGCGTCCTTCAGGACCCAGTCACAGTACTCCCGGACGGTGCGCCAGGGAAACCCGTCCAGACCCAGGCGGTGGGCCAGGTCAAAGATAATCTGCTTATCGTCACGGCACTCGCCGACCGTTGACACCTTCTGGCGGACGGTGACGCACCAGGCGAAATGGAGGTCGGCCACGTCATCGGTCTCCAGCCAGCTGGCGGCGGGCAGGACGATATCGGCCAGCTGGGTGGTCGGCGTCATGAACAAATCGACCGCCGCGGTGAAATCGATATTACGCAGCGCCTGCTCCATCATCGGGGAGTCGCTGTGCCCGATGAGCAGGTTGCTGCCCATGATGAACAGCGCCCGGACGGGATAGGGCTTGCCGGAGAGAACCGTGGCGATGAACTCGTTGGGCTGGATGGTAGAGGCCAGGGGATAACGCCCGCCGCCAATTCTCCGGGCGCGCATCTCCGGGGAGAGCATCTCCGGCATCTCGATGCCGGGGTTAAGCCGGGGGCTCTGCGCCACCACGTTGGCCGGCGGTACCCAGATGGCATCGCCACCGGGCGCATCGATGTTTCCGGTGACCCCGGAGAGCATTAACACGGCCCGGGCGGTCTGAAAGTTGTTCACGTTCTGGTCGATGCCGACACCCCACTGGATACATGCCGGCTTGGCGGCGGCATACAGCCGCGCCGCCACCCGGATAGCCTCCGCCGGCACCCAGGTAATCTCCGCCGCCCTTTCCGGGGTGTATTTCTCGACCCTTTCTTTAAGCTTATCGAACCCGTTGGTCCAGTCACGGACGAAGTCTTTATCGTAGAGGTCTTCCTCGATAATGGTATGCAGCATGCCCAGGGCCAGCGCGGCATCCGTCCCCGGCCGCACCCGCAGCCAGTGGTCGGCCCGGGCCGCCAGCGCCGTCCGCCGGGGGTCGACGACTATCAGCTTGGCGCCCCGTTTCAGTGTCAGGGCCAGCTGGCTGGCGCACATGCCGTCGGCGGCGCCGACCTCGGTCAAGTTGCTTCCCCAGACCAGCACGCACTCCGGGTAAACGCCGCCGAAACCATAGTAGTCGCAGACGGGCAGCGTACCGCAGGTCATCGCCGAGACGGTCAGCCGGGGCCCGTAGCAGGTATGCGCGAAGCCGAGCCGGTTGGGAGTACCCAGGCAGTTGAGGAAGCGGTGGAACAGGACGTAGTACGGCCGCCCGGTGCCCCTCGCCCCCACGATGGACTCCACCCCGAAGTCGCGCTTTACGGACAGCAACTTTTCGGTGATGGTATACAGCGCCTCGTCCCAGTTTATCCTCTGCCAGCGATTCTCTCCCCGCTCCCCCACCCTCTTCAGCGGGTACTTGAGGCGGTCGGGGTGGTACAGCAATTCCGGGGCAACCCGGCCCTTGATGCAGATATAACCCCGTGACAGAGGACTTTCCGGGTCGCCGGTAACCTTGACCAGTTTCCCGTCCCGCAGGTGTAGCCGCACGCCGCAGACGCCGTGGCACCCCCGGCAGGTAGATTTTACTATACTATCGGCCATATTTCCTTTGATAAGATTGCCCTTGACCTTCGCATCGCAAACTCGGTGAAAATCCAGACATTATCTGCCCGGCACCCGTAGATGCCGCGAGATAGTTTTTCCCTGATAATCACAGTATAATAAACAATAAGGCTGATATCAAACCGGGGGAATCGGATATGAAAGAAACGCGGCTGCTATCCTGGAACGTCAACGGCATCCGGGCCATCAGGAACAAGGGCTTCCTGGAGTGGCTGGAGCGGGAATCGCCGGATATCCTGGCCATCCAGGAGACCAAGGCGCAGATCGACCAGCTCGAAGGCGACCTCAAGGAGCCGCCGGGCTACCTTACCTACTGGAACTCCCCGGAGAGGAAGGGCTACAGCGGCGTGGCCGTCTTTGCCAGGGAGGAGCCGCGAGAAGTACGCTACGACCTCGGTGATGCCGGCCTCGACATCGAGGGGAGAGTCATCGTGGCCGAGTACCCCGATTTCACCCTCTTCAACATCTACTTCCCCAACGGCAAAATGGGCCCGGAGCGGTTGAACTACAAACTGACCTTTTACGACAGGTTCCTGGAGTACGCCGACTCCCTCAAAAAGGCCGGCCAGAAGCTGGTCATCTGCGGCGACGTCAATACCGCCCATAATGAAATCGACCTGTCGCGGCCCAAGGAGAACAGCAAGGTCTCCGGCTTCCTGCCCGAGGAGCGGGCCTGGATGGACAAATTCCTCGCCCACGGCTACGTGGACACCTTCCGACACTTCTATAAGGAGCCTGATCACTATACCTGGTGGGACCTGAAATCCGGCGCCCGGGC
>JBDRFW010000032.1:0-2113 GCA_043818415.1 Chloroflexota bacterium
CCAGAGTGTCAAGGTGTGGGGAGATATTTCCCACCCCACCCCTCGTTTCTTATCTATTCCCACCCTGGCCACCCACGCGATATCTGCGGCTTCGCCCGTAATTTCCCCCTTTGGAAAAGGGGGATAAAGGGGGATTTCAAATCCCTCTCAATCTCCCTTTAAGAAAGGGAGAGGCTCTAAGCGGGGTGTCTAAGAGGGGTGAAACCCATCTTTCTATTCTTCCCCCTCTCCGACCATACTATCTCACGGTTGACCTGCTCTATCAGGTTGGAGAGGGGGATACAGGGGGTGAGGAAAAAAGAAACTGAAAGGAAGGCCAGACTCAACTGTGGCCTTTACGGAAGCTCTCCATCCGGTGGGCGTGGCGGTGGAAAGCGTCGGAGGCGGGGGGTTTACCCGGGCGCTTTTCCGCCTTAGCGGGAGGGGCCGGGGTTTCCTTTTCACTGACGGCAGGGTCAGGCCTATCGCGGCGGGGGGCCTTCTCGAAGAGGCGGGCCTTCATCAGGGCGGTACCCAACAGCCCGGCAATCACGATGACCAGGTCGGCCGTTTCCTTTTTAAACTGTTTCTTGTGGTAAGATGCCACTCCCAATACACCGTGATTGCGGTAGGTCATCATCGGGGCGGCCACCAGCCAGCGGTACCCCGCCTCCCCGAACGATGCCAGCCCGTAACGACCATCACAGGACAGGTCCGGGATGACGATTTTCTGTCCCAGCCCGATGACCCCCCCGAAGCTCCCGCTGGTATCCATGGCGGCCATCTCCCGCTCCATCTCCGCGCTGAAACCCCGCCGGGCGGAAAGCAGCAGCTTATGGCTCCGGGCGTTGATGGTCTGCACCCAGCCGCACTCCACCCCCAGCACCTGCGTCAGCGTATCCAGGGCCGTATTGAGGAGCTTGGGCTCGTCATTGGTGAGGGATAACGTCTCGTTAATCTCTCGGATGGCGGAAAAAATGCTCTCGGTACGTATCTGGCCGGTCCCTCGTCTTACGGAATTACATTAAAAATTATAGGACAAATTGCGATGTCTAGGAAAGTGCCGTCGGTGACTGTCTCCAACACTTCTGGTATTTTCCGGCGGACATTGCTAGATTTAAAAGTTAGTAGTATCATTTAATCCGCCGGGTAAAACATTAATCGACTTAACGAACTGAGGAGGTATCCATGGATTGGCAGGAACTGATATCGGGTGCTTACGGAAGCATCGGGAGGAACCTGGAGCGGGCCCTGGAAGGACTTAAAAAGGAGGACCTGGGCTGGCAGCCCCACCCGGAAAGCAACAGCATCGGCTGGCTGGTCTGGCACCTGACGCGCGCCCAGGATGCGCTGATTTCCGGCGTGATGGGCCAGGAGCAGCTCTGGCTCAAGGACGGCTGGCACAAGAAGTTCGGCCGTCCCGCCGAAGCCGGTGACGTGGGTGTGGGGCACACGCCGGAGGAAGTGGCCGCCTTCAAGTCCCCCGATGCGGAGACGCTGCTTGGGTACCACCGGGCGGTGCTGGAGCGCTCCCAGCGCTTCTTCCCCACCCTTTCCAAGGAGGACCTGGACCGGCCGGCCAACCTGCCGATGTTCGACCCCCCCCCGACCAACGGCCAGGTGCTCATCATGGTGCTGGACGATAATGTCCAGCACGCCGGGCAGGTGGCCTATATCCGCGGCCAGCGGCATGGCCGGGGCTGGATGCCGCATTGAACGGGGTTTGCCGGGGTAAAAACCCGGGAGGAGGTGCAGCATGAGCAGGGGAAGTTACGGGTGGCCGCGGCCATGCCGGTCAAGTCAGTCACGGTGCCGGCCAGCCTTCAGGCCAGGGAATAACCTGAAATGAAATCGATTCTCGACCGCTTCCTGGTATGGTGGCTGCGGGGCGCCCGCTATCGGTGGTCGCGCTTCCGCCGGAGATTTTTCGAAGCCGGATACCTCGGTATGGACCTGCCGACGGTGGCTTCCCTCGACGATATCCAGCGGCGCTTGGGCGAGGTGACCTGGACGATGGACGGCCCGCTGCACCTCTACGACGCCATCAGCTATCCCCAGACGGTCTGGCACAGAAAGAAGGACGACTGCGATGGTTTTGCTGTGCTGGCCGCGGCGCTGCTGCGGCAGTGGCGGC
>JBDRFW010000033.1:0-2236 GCA_043818415.1 Chloroflexota bacterium
ACCTGGAAGTTCTACAATCCGCCCAAGAACCTCTGGACCACGGAGACGGGCACCGAGTTCGCGCAGCTACAGGATGAGTTTTATAAAGACCCGGAGCTGAGGGTGGGCGTTTTCACCAGCGCGATGCCCGATGTATTTATCCAGCACTTTGATGTCTCTATCCTGGTCAACATGGGCGAGACACTGGCCAAGCAGCGGCCCACCGAGCCGCCACCGCGCCGTATCGCCTTCCGGCGTGACTCGAAGCCGATTATCGCCGCGATTAACGCCAATCTCGCCGGGGGCGGACTGGAGCGCGTCATGTCCTTTGATTTCCGCTTCATGTCACGAACGGCATCCACAGCCCAGGGCGAGGTCAATGTGGGCATACTCCCGGGCGGCGGTGGCACACAGCGTATGCCGCGCCTCATCGGTATGGCAAAGTCACTGGAGCTCCAGCTCCTGGGACGCCGCATCTATGCCGATGAGGCGGAACGCATCGGTCTGATTACAAAGGCATGTGACCCGGAGCGGCTGATGCCGGAGACGATGGCCTTTGCCCGCGAGCTGGCAGCACGGCCGCCGCTGGCCGTCAGCCTGATACGCCGCTGCATCTATGAAGGCATGGAGATGGCGCTTGAAGACGGCCTTGCCCTGGAGTCCGAGCTTTTCCGCGAGACCCTGGTCAGCGATGAAGCCCTGGAGAGAATGCGGGCTTACGTATCAACCGGCCAGAGTGCACAGCGCCTCCAGCAGCAGCAAGGTGAACAACAGGCATAGCAGGTATAGTTCTGAAGGAGGCACGATATTGGACGAAGTACGGAAGGTATGCGTACTCGGCGCCGGCACAATGGGCTGCCGGATTTCGCTTATCTGTGCGGTCCGTGGCGGCTATGATGTCGCCGTGTACGATGTCTCGGGAGAAGCACTGCGGAGGGCGCCGGAGAGACAGCGACAGATGGGCGTAATGCTGGTGGCCACCGGCGGCATCACACAGGAGGCGCTCGATGCCGGCCTCGCCCGGCTGACCTACACCGCCGACCCCGCCATGGCCGCGGAAGGTGCCGGCTTCCTCAGTGAATCGGTCACGGAGACAGTGGCAGTCAAGCGCGAGACCCATGCCCGGTTTGATAAACTCCTGCCCGCCCACGCCGTCATGACAACAAATACCTCCAGCCTGCTCGTCTCGGATATCGAGGATGCCGTCACACGGCGGGACAAATTCGCCGCCCTGCATTTTCACGGCGCACTGGGCTCACTGGTGGACATCATGCGGGGGCCAAAGACCTCGGATGAAACGGTTGACTTCCTGAAACGCTTTGCCCGGAGCATCGGCGAGGTGCCAATGGTGATGAAGAAGGAAAAGGGCGGTTACCTGTACAATACCATGCTGGGCAGCCTTATCAAGTCTGCCCTAACACTGGCCGCCGGGGGATATGCCGACCCGCAGGACGTTGACCGGGCGTACATGCTGGTGACGCGCCAGCCTTACGGCCCGTTCGCCATGATGGACGCCATCGGTCTGAACATCGTCCACGATGCCGGGCAGAGTCTGGTGCGGGAGGATGCAGAGGTCACCCAGGAGCAGATGATGGCATTCGTCAAACCGTACGTGGAACGCGGGGAGCTTGGTGCCAAGACCGGCAAGGGTTTCTACACTTACCCCAATCCCGCCTTCCAGAAGCCGGGATTCCTCGATGGCGAGTAACACACGGGATAACGAAGCATGGAGGACTGTCAATGACCGATTTCCCCAATCTGTTCAGCCCGATTAAAGTAGGACCGGTGACGATTCCCAACCGCATTGTCGTCCCGGGACATTACCCGGCAATGCGGGACCCGGACACACTGCCCGGAGACCGCCTTATCGGCTACTGGGAGTCCAAGGCGAAGGGTGGAGTCGGCCTGATATGCACCGGTGTCTGGGGGGTGCACCCCACAACGCAGATGGTACCGAGCCGCATGCCGAACGCCCTGGAAAAGCTGAAGAGGGCTTCGGATACAATAAAGCAGCACGGCAGCCGCTTCTTCGTCCAGCTGTGGCATGGTGGAGCTTCGGCAGCGTCGGAGTTGACCGGCAACCAGCCGTGGTCGGCGTCGGCGGTACCCCGCTCCGCCGGGGGAACTGTACCCCACGAGATGACAATCGACGAGATTCGGGAGGTCGTAGAGGCGTTTGCCTGGACGGCTGCCGAGGTAAAGAAAGCCGGTGTCAATGGCGTCGAGCTTCATGGCGCACACGGTTATCTTTTCAACC
>JBDRFW010000034.1:0-7282 GCA_043818415.1 Chloroflexota bacterium
CGTCTGCATTGCCTGAAAGGCTACGGCGCCCTCTACACCGCGGATTTCACCGACGATAATCATATTGGGCCTCTGTCTTAAGGCAGACTTGAGCAGGTCGAACATTGACACCTCGACCATCTCAGATTCCTTGCCAGAACCGCGAGTTACCCCACGAATCCAGTTAGGATGGGGCACCTGAATCTCTGGAGTATCCTCAATGCTCACTATCTTGGCCTCAGGAGGAATAAAGGTAGTCATGGCGTTCATCAGGGTGGTCTTACCGGAAGCGGTTTCCCCCGCTACCCAGACATTCATACCATCCTGTAGAATTATCGAGAGGTAGGCCGCCATATCATAATTAAGGGCGCCGAACTGGATGAGCTCAATTATACTCAAGGGAGTATCGCTGAATTTTCTGATGGTGAAGTTGCTGCCCCGCTTGGAGACGTCCGTACCGTAAACGATATTGATACGAGAGCCGTCCGGCAGGGTGGCATCGACCACTGGCTCGCGGAAGGTTACCGGGTGCTTGATACTCTCGGCCAGTTCGATGACGAACTTGTCCAGCGCCTCGTTGGTCTCGAAGCCGATGCTGGCGCGGAGGCCGCCGAAAATCTTGTGCTCCACGAAGATGTTGCCCAGGCCGGAGCAGGAAATATCTTCGATGTTGGGGTCGAGTATCATGGGGTCGAGGGCGGCCATGCCTTCCAGCTTGCGCCGCAGCAGGTAGCGCAGGGTGTTGTACTGGAACTGGGTGATGTGTACCTTTCCCTTGCTACCGCCCCTGGACTTAAGGGAGCGGGGCTTTTTCTCGCCCTTTTTCTTGCCACCCTCACCCTCGCCTTTTTTCTTATCGCCGCCGCCCTCAGCCTTTTCCTTCTCCGGTTCCGGCTCGGGGCTTTTCGGGCCGGAGACGGAGACAATCCGGTCCACGATGCCCATGATGATTTCCAGCCGCTTCGAGGAATCGGCGACGCCTTCCAGCTCCTCCACGTACTCGGCCAGGCGCAGTTCAATATCGTCGAGATTCTTTTCCTGGGCATCGATGAGGCTGGGTTCCACGGCGATGTAGTAGTCGCGGATATCGTTGAGGTTGGCCAGGACGTGGATAAAAACCCCGCCGCCGACGTTGTAGATAAGGTTGGGATCCTTGGTGCCCTTGAGCTTCCGGGTTACCTTCTCGTAGTACTGCGGGATACCCACTTTATCCGTGGGAAGTATGCGCACGTACTGGAGGAGGTGCGGGTGCTGTTTGCATACCTCCTGGAACTCCGGGGGGAGCTTGGAGAATACGGGGCATTTCTCCAGGTACGTCCCGCACTCTTTCCCGCAGTCCCCGGGACAGGGTTTTATCTCAAAAGGCAGACCGAGCATTCAATCTCCTAGACTCTGGCCTTGGCCAGCGGAATAATGCGCATACCCAGTTTGGGTTCGATATCGAAGGAGACAACGTCTCCGGTAGGGCGTTCGGCGCCGCGTACCTTGAGGACCTCCATGAGCTTAATCATGCTATCGCCGACCTGCTCCAGGCGGAGCCGGAAGCGGGCGTCGCACAGGGAGCGGGTGCGGGCGAGCATGTCTTCCTCGAAGGCGTAGGAATGCGCCACCAGGATTATCGTCCGCCCGTCATCGCACAGGGCCTTGCAGCGGGAAAAGAAGTCGATAATGGCCACCGGGTTGCTGTGCGCCACGAGCAGGGTAATAGAATCGACGATTATCAGCTTGAAGTCCAGGGGCAGGCGGGAAAAGTGACTGGTGAGCACGTGAAACGGCTTCTGCCCGCCCTGCATGCTGCTGTGAAAGGTCAGGGGGTAAATCCTCAAGTGGTCGGCCAGGAAATGGTCCAGCACGTAGAGCGCCAGCGAGTCCATCTGGCTGATGAGGCTCCTGACGTTATTCTCCGTGGTGTAGTAGGCCACCGATGTTTCGCCGGTAATCAGCGTGCCGTTGGTCAGGTGCTGGCAAAGGACGCTCTTGCCGGCGTCCGAGTGGCCTTCGATGAGGCAAAGCGAGCCCACCGGTATGCCGCCGCCGAGCTTCTCATCGACTTCCGGCACGCCGGTGAGGATGGTCTCTTTCTTCTTCTGCGTCTTTGCCATAGCTAATCACCTCGCTTTAGTTCACGCTGGCTGGACTTACCGGAAGAGCCGTTGCTGTCCATCTCGGGGTTGAGGTCGATGCAGTACTCCTTGCTTTCACCGTCGCCGTTGGGGAAGACCAGCTTGAGCTTGACCGAAGTATCTTTTTTCTTGTCTACCTCGATTATCTCTTCCTCTTCCCCCTGGGCTTCGGCGCGGACATCACCCCAGGATGGTATGATGGGGTATCGGGGTGCGTCACCGCCCATCAGGATGCCGTGCAGGGACAGCATGGACTGGCTCCAGACCTCGGCGTTGCTGGCCACTTCCGGCTGCTCGGCGGCTATCTCCGCCAGCTGGACGATAGTCTCCTTCAGCTCAGGGGAAAGGTGGCCGCTGATGCCATAGACCTCCAAAAAGGTCGGTAGCTGCTCGTAGCCTATCTCCTTCTTGGCCCGGGCGACCCAGTTGATAAGGTTGGCCAGCATGTTGACCTTCGGGATGGAAGGATTGACTTCGGCAGCGGTCTTATCGTAATCCATCGGCTGTTCCTCCTCTTCAGGCAGCTCCTCTCCGGGAGCGATGGAATCATCCTGCTCATCTAATTCATCGGGTTCGCTAAGCTCATCAAAGGCACCGGACTCATCTTCTTCACCTTCCTCCACTTCGCCCTCCGGTGACAGCTCGTCTTCGGGGGAGACGCCCTCTTCCTCGCCCATGAAGCTTTCCGGACCGCCCGCGCCGCCCTCTGACATGATTTCCGATTCGTCACCGAGGGGGCTTTCCATGCCGGCCAGGTCATCCTGCTCAATCGGCATTTCCGGCTCCCCGTCAAGAGGTTCCTCGATCTCTTGCTCGTAGGGCTCCTCCAAGGAGTCCTGGGCAGGTCCCGTGATTTCGTCCCCGGTGCCGATATTCTGGTCGCCGGCGGGAGGCGTGGAGAAGGAGGCCTTCATGGTGACCTTCTGGTCGCCGCCTTCACCGAGAGCCGCCAGGATGGTGGCGAATTCGGCTGAAGGCAGTTCCATATTGAGCAGGTAATCGCGCACGCTGGCCAGGGAGTTTTTCAGTTCCCCCTTCAGCAGCTTGATTTCCGATTCTATGGTCTCGAGCTTCTTATCTTCTGCCATGTGGTGTTACCCCCTTTCCGCTTCGAGTTCTTCGCGGAGCCTCTCCCGGTCAAGGTCGTTGGGTATCGGGCTCAGGGCTTCCATGAGATAAGTACGAATGTCAAAGAGAATTTCTTTAAGCTCGTCCCTTATCTCCTGGAATTCCGCTTCAACTTCATCGATATTACGGTTTGTCTCCATATAACCTCCTTAGATTTGGGAAACGGACGTGAACAGGGCGGTGGCCAGCACCGGCAGGAGCAACAGGCTCATGCCGGAGATAGTCCCCGTGATTCCCAGGTTGCTCAATATCTTAAATTTACTGCCGCCCTCCGCCACAGTGGGGACGATGGCGTTGGCGACCGTGAATATGAGGACGAGGGGTATGACCAGGGAGTGCATGAGGTCCAGCCCGGAGAGGTTGAAGCTGGAAAAAGAAGCCAGCGAAGGTGCCCCGGATACCGTCGGCAGTACTTCCTGGGCCTTGGTGACCATGCTGCCGAAGGCGAAGATGACCTCGGTGATGAAGATGAGGATGAGCACCACCGCCGTGTGCATGGTGACACAGAGCCAGCGGAACGGCCCGGCGATAGTCCTTCTCCTCGCCCGCAGCCGGGCTATCCGGTTGGCGAAGTTGGCGGCCTGCTGTCCGGCCGACCCCGCCGAGCCCCCCACCTCGATGGCGTCATAGAACATGCCCACGCTGCGGTTGGCCAGCTCGCTGCCGGTCTCATCGATGAACTTTTTCCAGGAAAGCTTGCTCTTGATGCCGGCGGTGAGCCGGGTGTGCAGGTTCTTCACCGCGGTGCGCAGGACATTGATGGCATCAAGGTCAAGGCGGCCCAGCGCCGAGTTGACCGTCGTCCCCAGGGCGGTACCGACGCCGCCCAGCGACCGCAGGAAGGTGCCCACTTCGTCATCGCGCTGGGCAATCCTGCGGTCGTCCCGGGTCATGATATAGCCGATGGGGAAGACGATGGCCGCGATGGCCAGCAGGCCTATACCCAGGTTCTGGCCGGTGAGTAAAAAGAGGGCGCCGATTCCCACGGCGACGGGCAGGACCGGTTTGAAGTACTTCTTGGCCAGCAGCTGCTCCCGCGAGCCTGCCCAGCGCAGGACGGTTGACTCCTTGGGCGATACCAGCCATATCAGCCAGACGCCGATGGCGGTAGTGGAGACGGAGACGAAGGCCATGGCTACGATGAGGGTGGTCTCGATTTTCCATATCATGGTGGACACGATGCCGATGACCACCACCAGCACCGCCGAAAGGATGAGGGAAACGTAGGCATCAGTCCACATTTTCAGGGCTTCCAGGTTCTGGCCGTACTCATTCTCGTAGTCGTCGGCGCGGGCCTTGGCCTCTCTCGAAAGGAAGTCGGCCTCGGGCTCGCCGGAGATGAGAGAGCTGGAGAAGCGGAGCAGGAAGCCCTTCATATCATTTTCCTTGAGGGGTTCGCCAATGGCGCGGCAGGCCCGGGCGTAATCGTATTTCAGCCGCTGGCGGGCCAGCTCCACCCTCTTTAAATACTCCGCCGAGGAACATTGCAGACTGGCGGAACGCTCAAAAATCTGGTCGCGCGGCACGCCGGAGGCCGCGATGGTTGACATGTAGGAGAGCTGGTAGAACATGTCAAAGCTCATCATCGCATTTTTACGGTTCTTACGATGTCCGCTCTGTCTAAATATCAGTTGCTTCAGCTTTTCCAGCATGTTCACTTTCCTTAAGGTGCTTCCGTCCTGGTCTGGTTGGCGGTCGGCAGGGAATCATCGTCTATCATCACCTGGGTATAGCCGACCGTCCCGCTGGGGCCCTGGGAGACGACGTCCCCGTAGTAGGCGATTTCCAGGTAGTCCGTGTTGTCAACCACGGTGTAGCCGGGGAAAGCGTAGGTCCCGCGAAGAGTTACCCAGCTGCCCTCGCTGGCCTGGGGGAACATGGCGGCGGCGGCGCCGGTAGCTATTGTCTGGCGGATGGTGCCGTCAGCGCGCCGTATTAAGATATCCACATCAAAGCTGACATCGCCGCCGTTCTGGGGGAACGGTCCGTCCCCGAAGACGGTGCACCGGTAGTAGAAGTTCCAGGTGGCCGCCGGGATATCACTGATGCCGACGAGCGGGAAAACGTGCCGGGCCGCCCGAGACGGTTGGTCATCGTTGACCAGCAGCTTCCGGGCTACCTCACCCGTGCTGAAGGCGGCGCTCATGATGGTCCCGGCCGCATCGCCGGGGGCGGCCTCTTCCAGCTGGTAATAGGCGGTGCCGTTGACGGTGGTGTTCTCGGTATGGGGCGTCAGTATGGCATAGCCGGGATTGGAGAAAGAAAACGAGTCGCGGATGCCGTTGGGTGTGGCGACGGTTACGCTGATGCCGGTGGCATCGCCCGGCAGCGGGTTGAGCCTGGCCAGGATGACGATCTGTTCACCGGGGTTGACTATCCCCGGCTCAAATGACTCCGCCGGACCGTTAAGGTAGATACCTGCCTTTTTCCACTCGTTATCGCCCAGTACCCCGGTGGTGTAGGGGAACCAGCCGGTATGGTAGGTGCCGGTGCCGTCATAATAGTGGACGATTATGTCCCACTTATCAAAGCCGGCCAGCCGGGTCTGGCCGGTGTTCGCCACCGTCAGGCGCAGACGGTCCGCCCAGGAAAGATAAGCAGCCCGGAGTGTGTCCACCCCGGTCCTCATTATCTCCCCTTCTCTGACGCTTATCTCCTCAACGCTGAGGGCGGTGGTGTCCGCTGAGGTGAGTATGCCCTGGGACAATGTAATGCCTCCTGCCACGATCATGACTATTACTATTATCGAGACGACCAGCGTCGCCATAACCTTCGCTCCTTAGTCAGCGCTCGTCCGGTCTTGTTCTACGCCTCCTCTTCATCAGGGCCAGAAGTAGGTTGAGGCCGTCACGCCACTGGGAGTGCTGACGACCACCATGTTGGTGGTGGCGGCGCCTACCGCCGGATTAAGCTGGGCCCTTACCATAACCTGTTCACCCGGGTTCAGAACGCCCGGCTCAAAGGCTTCCGGCTGACCACCGAGCTTTATCCAGGCCAGCTCCCACTCGTTATCGCCCAGGACTCCCGCAGTGTAGGGGAGCCACCCGACGTGATAGGTGCCGGTGCCATCGTAATACTGGACGATGATATCCCACTTACTAAAATTAGCCAGCTTGGTCTGGCCGGTGTTCTTGATGACCAATTCCAGGGTGTTGGCCGAGGGCTGGCTGGTGCTGACCGGCGTCAGTTCGGTCCTCATGATGGACTCGTCTCTCTGGCCTACCTCCTCCAGTCCGGTGGTGCTGGTATCCACGGACGTTATGAAGCCCTGGGACATGGTCATGCCGCCGAAGACTACCAGCGCTATGCATATTATTGAGACAATCACTGTCTCCATGATTTGCTCCGTTACATACTGAAGTAATACTCGTCGGATATTCCGTTCGGGATAATAAATTTTGAATAATAAGTGCCCGCCCCCGGGTCACTGCTGTAAGAAATCGTTATCTTCAGAGTGGCACTGGTCTTCCACTCGGTGTCGTTTTCCAGGGTGAAGTCCCACTGGGGGTAGGCCCCGCCGGCGTCACCCGTGTAGGGGATGCGCTCAAAATTGTCCTCCTGCCCGAAGAAGATGTCGCTCTCGTCAACATTCGTGATGCGCTGGGTGCCCACGTTTTTTACCCACAGGTAAACGGACGTGCGGTTGGCAGAATTTGCCGCGTGAACAATATTTATCCGGCTCTTCATCCTCTCGTCGACCTGCTGGGCCATGCTCACCATTGCCTGGCTGGAGCGGTTTACCATCGGATAAACGCTGTTAAAGACAAATATCATACATACAACCCCCGCTATGATGAGTAGAGCTGTAGTTATGGCCTTGTCCACAACGTTCCTCCATAATTCCTTCGGAGCCGGTGCATTCGGTTGTCATCCATAACTCCCACAGCTTCGGGAAGCGGGTCGCACCCACTGATACTACGGTAACCGGGGGTGGGGGGGGTAAGCGGCCCCCCACCCCCTGGTGTTTGTTTTTAGCGCAGGGTGATGATTTGGCGCCAGGCGTACTCAAGGTTGTTAAAGTTTGTTTGGCGGTTAAACGTCGCATTCAGGTT
>JBDRFW010000035.1:0-2507 GCA_043818415.1 Chloroflexota bacterium
GACGATGGTGGTGGGGGCGAAGGTGGGCGCCGGGACCATGTCTCCCTCCCTGGCCATGACCGCCGCCACGACGCCATCGAAGGGGGCGGTGATAACGGCTTCGTCAAGCTGCCGCTGGGCATCGGCCAGCGATTTCCGGGCCAGGTCTACCGCCTGCTCGGCCTGGCGTACGGCCTGCCCGGCCGACGTTACCTGGAGCTCCCGGAGAGCGATGTCATCGGCCAGGCCATCAATGTTACTCCTGGCCTGGGCAACGCCCAGTTTGGCGGCTTCCAGCTGCTTCTTCTTCAGGTTGGTCTGCCGGCTGTCATAGCCGGCCAGAGTACTATCGTAGTTGGCCTGCGCGGCGTCCACCCGGTCCTGGGCATTGTCCAGCGCCACCAGCCAGTCGTCCAGGCTGGCGCCGACTACCTCCTGGGTCATCCGCTTGACGTAGTCGTACCAGGCCTTGGCCTTGTCCAGCTCCGCCCGGACCGCCTCGAAGTTGACAGCGGTGATGCCGGCTTCCAGGGCGTTCTGCGCCGTGTCCCGGGCTATCTCCGCGTTCAGCAGCGCCAGCTCCAGGGCGTCCCGAGACTTCCGGGTATTCTTGAGGTTATACTCGGCGGTGGCCTCGGCGAGCTGTGCCTGCGTCAGGCCCACCTCGACCTGGGTTACGGCCATCTGGGCCTGGTTCAGGGCCAGCTCCAGGGGGGTGGTATCCAGCCCGGCCAGCACGTCGCCGACCCTGACCTTATCACCTTCCTCTACCTTGACGGTTTCCACCTTGCCGCCGCTGCCGAAGCTGAGCCGCGCCTCGCGCGAGGTCTCTATCTTGCCGGAGCCCGTCACGCTCACCGCCACGTCACCCCGCGTCACCGTCACCAGCTGCCGGCTAATGGTATCCCCGCCCCCACCCGATTGGCAGGCGGTAAGTCCGGCCAGGGCCGCCAGGGTTATGGCCAGCATGAGACCCGTAAATATTTTCCTTTTCATCTAACTCCTCCGAGCTTGCCGATATGCATCGTCAATCGTTGCGCCCGCGTCGGCGCCATTTCTCGTAGCGCTCCATAAGAACGGGGAACTCCTTTTCCAGAAAGAGATACCGGTCGTGCATTTGCTCCAGCCACTGCCGCCGTACCGAAGGTTCTTTCTTCATCAATTGCACTCCCCGCTGGGACAGCTCACGGAACATCTTGATTTCGTCTTGGAGGCCGTGCTGGATGGTCTTGCGCAGGGCGTCTTCCCGCAGGCGGAAGTGGTCATGCCTGACCCCGGGGATGACAAAGCACTCGATCAACCCTATCTGGACGAGCAGGCGCACCGTGGTGCTTATCGACCCCTTGCTGGCCATGAGGACCTCCGCCAGCTCCGACGGCGACTGATAAGGGGGGTCGGAGATGAGGAGCCAGCCAAACATGCGGCCGGCCATGCGGGGCAGGCCGGTCTTTTCAAAGACCAGTCCCACCTCTTCCACGAAATTGCGCTCTTCGGCACGCAGGTCAGCGGGCATTCTCAACACCAACATCAATTCGAACTCATTATAATGTATTTAATATGTTTAGTCAATACTGAACATTCTAAACTACAGGCTTATTTATCAATATTACATGGAAAATACCCGGGGAAATGCCCCCACCCTAGCTCCCCAGCTCCTTAGCCCGCCGGTGAGCCGCCTTCACCGCGTCTTCCACCAGTCTGGTGAAGCCCCCCGCCTCGAAGACACCCAGGGCTTTCTCCGTGGTGCCGCCTCTGGAGGTGACGTTGCGGCGCAGCTCCGCTGGCGGCCTGCCCGACTGTACCATCAGGTGGGCCGACCCCAGCATCGTCTGGGAGACGAGCGCCTCGGCCTCCGGCCGGGGCAGGCCGAGGCTCACGGCGGCATCAATCAGCGCCTCCGCCAACAGGAAGAAATAAGCCGGGCCGCTGCCGCTGACCGCCGTGACCATGTCCAGGCAGGCCTCGTCGGCGAAGTAAATCTCTTTACCCATGGCGCCGAGGATGGCCCGCGTCCACTCTTTCTGCTCGCCCGTCACCGCGGAGGTGGCCGTCCAGCCGCTGGCTCCATAGCCCACCTGTGCCGGCGTGTTGGGCATGACCCGCACGATGCAGTCGTGCCCCAGGCCCGCGGACAGTTTTGCTATCCTCACCCCGGCCATGATGGAGAGGAGGAGCTGCCTGGGCTCAAGCTGACTTTTCAAATCCGCGGCGACCTCCGGCAGGTTCTGGGGCTTGACCGCCAGGACGACGATATCCCGGCCGGCGGCGGCCTCTTTACCACTCTCCCCTACCGACACCCCATAGCGTTTTTTGAGAGAGTCGAGACGTTCGCGGCTGATATCCGCCACCGCGATACCGGCGGGGTCGGCGAGTTTTTTACCCAGCACCGCCCCGAGCATGGCCTCCCCCATATTCCCCCCACCGAAGAAGGCTATTTTTATGATGGGTTGTACCTATCCCCCTGTGTCCCCCTTCCCTTGGTATCAGTGAAGGGAAGGGGGATAATTTCTCTTGAAGGGGCTGACGCC
>JBDRFW010000036.1:0-9500 GCA_043818415.1 Chloroflexota bacterium
GAAAGTGAGCCGCACAGGAATCGAACCTGTAACCTGCTGATTAAGAGTCAGCTGCTCTGCCAGTTGAGCTAGCGGCCCATGCTCCCCCATTTTATCATTACGGGTTACGTCTGGCAAGCAGTTAAAGCTATTTAGCAGAATAGGGCGGGTAAATGAAGAGCTCTCCCATGCGGAAAAGGGAGAGCTAATATAAAAGCCCGTTTTACCATCCCAAGCGGGAGGCATCAGTTCCAGGTGTTATCTTCGAACTTCACCCGGTGTACCGGTGCCAGGACGTTACCATCCGCGGTGATGATATCCCTGGGGTGGAAAATCTCTTCCTCCGGGTGACCCAGGCGGAACCGCTTCATGGCGTCGTCATGCTTCTGGAACGATTTCCCGTCATTGTTCCCCGGGTCGTCCGGCTCTTCGTAGTTACTCCGGCGTATCCACAGTATCAGCATCGCTAATTCTCCTTGCGCTTTCTCTCCGGCGCCTAGCCGGTGGTCAGGTAGAACCGGGGTGCGGCCGCATTGCCGCCGCCGGCACCGTAGCTGTAAAAGCAGCCTCCATCGATGGTGATTTTATAGCGGGCGTAGCCCGGCAGAATGAAGCTCGTCATGGCGTTGTGCATGGTGATAAAAATATCGCCGTCGACGGTACCGGCTCTTTCCCATGCGTCATCGAAGGTATAAACGTAGATGCCGACGTCGAGGTTCATGTACCGGTACTGCCGGACGAGCTCGTCGGCGTTGGTGATATAAAGGTTAAAGGGCATGTCCTCACCGCTGCCGGAAGCATCGACGTAAAAGAGGTCGCCGGGCGTGACCCCGCCGATGGCCTTACCGTAGGCGTTGATGACGGGGGCGGCGCCGGGCGCGACGGCTTCGATGGACAGCGGTGTATTGCTGGCCAGGGCTTCGTCGTAAGCGTAGACCACCGGCCAGGGTGAGAGGAGAAAGACCGCCAGCAGTGAAAATATCAGCTTCCTTTTCATTTTTGTCACGGTCCGTACATTATCCCGTGGCCCAAGATTAGCGCCGGAGCGGGAAATAAGGCATAAAAACCCCTTAGCGGGGTGTAAACATTACATAAATCTTTGGCGGATAAAGAATTTGCCGGGGAAGGAGGCTTCTCATGGTTCGGGCAGCGGGCTGGTCTACATCAATTTCGGCGGGCGCGGGTGTTGAAAAGGGGGTCAGTCGCGGCGGTACTCCGCCGGAGCGTTTCCTCGATCCGCGACTTCAGCATGTCAACTCCGAAGGGCTCGGTCAGGTAGTAATCGGAGCAAAGGTTGAGTCCCCTGACCGTGCCGTCGCCGGTGTCCCAGGTGCTGAGCATCAGGATGGGGCACTGGGTCCACTGTCGCAGCTGCAGGCAGGTCCCGATACCGTCCAGGGTGGGCATCATGATGTCCAGGATGATGAACTCCGGGTCCTCAGCATCGATAACGTCCTTGAGCTGGAGTCCGGTGTGCTGCGTGCTGATTATCTCGTAGCCGCCGCCGTTGAGCCCTTCCTGAAGGATGCTTACCAGAACGGGGTCGCGACTGACGGTGAGGATTCTTATCTTTTCCAGCATGTTAGCCTCCTTGGATTGCTGTTTTTATCTTGATATAAGGCTAACATTCGGGCAGTAAACGGGGCATAAACGGCCGAGCGGTTAAGATAAACATCTCATTAATGATTGGCGGTGGGGGTTAGAGACAGGTGTTACCTTCGTTTGGAGCGTAAAAAAAGAAAAGGGGGGAGCCTCACGGGCTCCCCCTCTGGTCTTATTTAGCGGCTAAATCTAGCATCAGCGTCCAGACGTCCTTCTCGCTGCCTTCCCAGGGGCGATTGTAGCTCAGGGGGACGGTGGCCGTGCCTGCCGCTGGAATAATTTTACGTTTGATTAGTCAACAGAGAAAGGGGTAAAATCGGGGGCGGCCAAAGCATAACGGACAATCGGGAAAGGAGTTGCCATGAGCGGAGCGGTCTTTGATAAGGGAAAGTTCCATCACGTCGGGGTAATCGTCAGGGATATGGATAAGACCATCGCCCACCTCACTGCCCTGGGCATCGGGCCCTTCGGGATGCCGGGCGGGGCGCCCTGGGTGGAAATACCCTTCAAGGGAGAGCTGCGCGGCAGACCCGTCGAGTTCAAGCTCAGGGTTAGCAATGCGCGGATGGGCGGTATCGAGCTGGAGCTGTTGCAGCCCTGCGGCGGTGAATCGGCCATGCAGGAGTTCCTGGACCGGAACGGCGAGGGGTTGCACCACATCGGCTACACCACCGATGACCTCGACGGCGCCATCAAAGAGCTCGGCGTAAAGGGTATCAAGGTGCTGACGGGCGCCAGGGTGGGAAGCGGCGGCTTCGCCTACTTCGAGACGGGCGCCGTGGGCGGTGTCATCACCGAGCTGAGACAGCTTGAAACTCCGCAGAGACCCGGCTAGGCCGGCGTACCCAGGTACTCCCGGACGACCTCGGGGTCGTAGGCCGCACTGCGGCCGGGGCACCGCTTCTGGGTGCACAGCCGGCAGGTCACGAAGCCGGTGTCGTTGGGGAAGAATATCCCCGAGCGTGATTTGGTGGGGTGCATGGCCCCACCCTTCGTCAGGGTAACCCCGATTTGCCTCTCGGCGCCGCCGAAGAGGTCGAAGAGCGGCTTCTGCTGCTCGATGGGAAAGTCGGCAATCTCGCCGGGATTCATGGTGGCAACGCTTTCGATACCGTATTTCTCCTTGAGGTGCTCGGTGAGGAAGTCCAGCGAGGTCACCAGCACCGCCGTCTTGATGACGTCGAAGCAGTACTGCCGCCACATGTCCCCGCGGGGAATATCGATTTTATCAACCTCGTGTCCCACGGTGGCGATGTAGGGGAAGACGGTGTCCCGGCCGGCGAGGTTCTTGCTGAGTGCCCGACTGCTGAACCGGATGCCGTCGATTTCCACCGTCCCGTTACCGGCGCAGCCGACGTGGGCCTGGCGGTAGATGGCTTTGGGGCGCGCCACAGCGCGCACGGCCTCCGTCAGCTCGGCGGCCAGCTCTTCGGTGCGGGTGTTGGCGCGGTGCACCCGGAGGAGCTTCTTCACCGCGGGGAGGTCTATCTTGAGGGGGAGGTCCAACTGCTGGACATTATTAACGCTTGAATCTGCCAAGTGAACACGTCCCGGTTGTGATATATCCATAAAGAGGATAGATAAACCGGGTGTGGCATGTCAAGCCCGGCAGGGTGTCCGATTCACGAGCCGAACGATAATCTTAGCCGCCGGTGGCCAGGTGGTAGCCCACGCCCGGGATGGTCTGGATATAGCGGGGGTTCTTGGGGTCAAGCTCCAGTTTGCGGCGCAGCCGCCCCACGAAGACGCGCAGGTACTCCTTTTCCGATGAGTACTCGGCGCCCCAGACGCTCTGCAGCAGCATGCTGTGGGTGAGCACCTTGTCCGAGTTGACGGCCAGGTGCTGCAGCAGGGAGTACTCGGTGGGGGTGAGGGTTACCGGCTTGCTGTTGACGGCCACGCGCCGCTTGGCGAAGTTTATCTCCAGGCCGTCGCAGGTGAAGTTCGACAGCGCCGGGGAGACGGTGGGGTCGCCGCGGTGGCGGAAGGCCGTCTTGATGCGCGCCATCAGCTCGGCGATGCCGAAGGGCTTGGTTAAATAATCGTCCGCCCCGAGCTCCAGGCATTTCACCTTGTCATGCTCGTCACCGCGGGCGCTGAGGATAATGATGGGTACGTCCGACCATTCCCGGATGCGCCGGACGACCTCCACGCCGTCTACCTTGGGCATCATGAGGTCGAGGATAATCAGGTCAACGAAATCAAGCTGCACCGCCTCCAGCGACTCCTCGCCGTTAGTGGCGGTGGAAACGTCATAGCCCCGGGCCTTGAGGTTGGTGCTGAGCAGCCTCAGTATGGCCGGGTCGTCATCAACGATTAAAATATGTTTCTTGTCCATGGCTGTTTCCCCCTTTAGTCCACCGGCAGGCTGAAGCTGAACCTGGCACCCTTGCCCGGTTCGCTTTCCACCCAGATTCTGCCGCCGTGCGCCTCGACGATGCCGCGGCAGATGGCCAGCCCCAGTCCGGTCCCTTTTCTGCGTCCGGTCTTACGACCGTCACTCTGGAAAAAGCGTTCGAATATCCGCTCGTGAATCTCCTCGGGAATGCCGATACCCTCGTCGGTCACGCTCATGATGTCCTCTTTGCCGTCCCGGCGCGCCCCGATGACGATGGCGGTACCGTCGTCGGAGAACTTCACGGCGTTCTCCACCAGATTGGTCAGGACCTCCCCCATGCGCTGCTCGTCGATATTCACCGGGGGCAAGTCATCGGGGATATCGATGCGCAGCTGGTGCCGGGCCGTCAAATTGTCAAGACGGTCCCGGATAAAGTCGATGACATCGGCCAGCGGGCGCGGCCGCTTGCTGACCTCCAGGGCGTCGGCCTCGAGGCGGGACATCATCAGCAGGTCGTCAACCAGGCGGGTCAGCGTGTCGGCGTCCTTATCGATGGACACCAGGAAGTCGCGCCGCGTCTGCTCGTCGAAGATGACGTCCGGCTGGAGGAGGCTGTTGGCGGAGCCCTTTATCACCGCCAGGGGCGTGCGCAGCTCGTGGGAAACGTTGGCCAGGAACTCGGTGCGCATGGAGTCGAGCTCCCGGAGGGCATTGGCGCTGGACGCCTCTTCGTAGAGCTGGGCGTTGCGCACGGCGATGGCAATCTCGCGGCCGATTCCGGTGAGCAGCTCGATGTTGTTCGGCCCGAAGCGGATGGCGAAGTTGGTGGCCACGCCCATCACGCCGATACTCTCGCCCAGGATAGCCAGGGGGACGCCGGCGAAGGAGCGGCAGCCTCCGGTCAACAGGAATTGCAGGTCGCACCCGGTATATTTGGTCATATCCTCGATAACGAACGGCCGGGCATTCTCGAAGATGCGGCCGATGGTGCCGCCTTTAGTATCGAGCTCTTTTTTCATGGCGCCGGCCATGGCGCGCGATAGTCCGTGATGTCCCATCAGCACCAGGCGCCCGTTCTTCTCCAGGTATACGAAGCTGGCTTCCAGGCCGGTGCAATCTGCCAGCTTCCCCAGGGCGGAGTCGATGATTTGCTGAAGGTCGAGTGACTGCGCTACCGCCTGGGAGACACTGAGGAGAGTGTTGGTGATGCGGTTGTGCCGCTCCAGCTCGTCCATGAGCTGCCGGTTCTCCAGCACCAGCCGCTGCTTCTCCAGTCCCCGGCTGATGACCGAGAGGAGGTTTCCCGGGTCGAGGGGCTTTTCCAGGTAGGCGAAAGCGCCGCAGTTGAGCGATTTTACCGCGTTCTGCACCGAGGAGTGGCCGGTCAGCATAATGGCGATGATTTCCGGCTGCATCTCCAGGACCCGGCTGAGCAGTTCGGTACCGTCAGCATCGGGCAGGCTGATATCCAGGATGGCGGCATGGTAGAAACGCTCCTTCAGACGGGAAATAGCTTCACCGGCCGAAGGGGCGGTAGCCACCCCGTAGCCCTTTTTTTCCAGGATGCGGCTGATGATTTGCAGGAAATCGAGGTCGTCATCGACCACCAGCACGCTTTCTCTAGCCTTTTTCTCCATTCTCCGAATTCCGTGGCTTTCTAGCCACTTTCCTTACTATTTCTGCCGCCTCGGCGGGGTCGAACGGCTTATAGAGACAGGTAATAGCCGAAGCCTCCTGCGCCTTTTCCAGCGCTTCTTTGACCTCGTTGCGGAAGCCGGTCATCATGACGGTGAGGATGTCCGGGTTGATATCTTTGAGCCGGAGCAGTGTCTCCAGGCCGTCGATGTTGGGCAGCTTGACATCGATGATGGCCATCTGGCAGGTCCTCTCCCCGGCGATGACGATGGCCTCTTCGCCACTGCCGGCCGTCAGGACCTCGTAACCCTGGCGGTTCAGCACCTTGGTCAGGGTCTGGCAGATATCGGCGTCGTCATCGATGATGAGTATCGGCTGGCTGCAGGCCGCCGCTTTGATGAGCTCGATGAACTGGTCGATTCTTATCGGCTTGTGAATAATCTGGCGGACGCCCTCGTCCTTGGCCGTTTGAATCAGGTCTTCATCGGAATAGGCGGTCATCAGGATGATGGGCGCGCCGGGCTGCATCTCTTTTATCTTGTGGAAGGCTTCCACGCCGTTCATCTCCGGCATGACGATGTCCATCAGGGTGACATCGAAGCTCCGCTCCTTGAACTTGTCCACGGCGGCGGCACCGTTTCCGGCGGTGGCCACGTTGAACCCGCGCCGCTTCAAAATCATAGCGAAGGTCTCGAGCAGGTCTTCGTTGTCATCGACGACGAGGATAGTCGGTTCATCGCTCATTTCCGGTGTGCCTCCTTTTTATCCATCGGTAGTCTCACGGTGAAGGTGGTGCCGGTGCCCACCCGGCTGGCGACCTCTATCTTGCCATCGTTCTGCTCCACGAGCCGCTTGGTGATGGCCAGTCCCAGGCCGATGCCCTTGGGCTTGGTGGTGAAGAGGGGCTCGAATATCTTTTCCATGTTCTCCTCGGGTATGCCGCAGCCGTTGTCCTTGAAGCTTATCCAGACCAGGCCGTCTTCGATGCCGGTATCGATGTTCAGCTCCCCGTTGGTATTCATCGCCTGAATGGCGTTGGAGATGATATTGGTGAAGACGCGGCCAATCTGCTCGGCATCCGTCCTGATGGCCGGGACATGCCCGTTGAGGTGGGCGTTGACGGTGACGTGCTCCGGCACGGTGACCCAGGACAGGCTTTCCCTGATTAGGGTGTTGGGGTCGACCCTCACCTGGGTCGGCGGCTTGATGCGGGTAAAATCGAGCAGGTCGGTGACAATCTTGTTGGCGATGTCAATCTGCTTGTCCAGGACCTTGAGGGTACTCAACGCCTCCTCATCGCTCTTGTCCGTGAGGGCCATGTCGAGCAGGTAGGCGCAGTTCCGGATAACGTTGAGGGGATTGCGCAGCTCGTGGCCCACGCCCGAGGCCAGCTCGCCGACGGCGGCCAGGCGCTCCGAGCGGATGAGCTTTTCCTGAACATGCTCCAGGTCCCGGGTGCGTTTCTCGACCTCGTTCTCCAGCTGCTCGTAGTAGACCCGGAGCGAGTGCTCCAGCTCAATCTGTCGGATGGCGCCGCCGATTCTCTCGACGAGGGTCTTGGCCAGGTGGTTCCGCTTCTTGAGGTAGGGGTTGCTCCGGGTGGAGTATATCTCCACGATGCCCAGAGTTTCCCCGCCTACCTCCAGCTCCTCGGTTATCTTGCTCAGGGACTTCTGGAAGTTGGGGCTCTTATAGACCTGGTCGCGGAAGGTGATTCTCACGTTGCTCTCTTCCGGGTACTGCATCGCCTGGGGTATCAGGGACATGACATTGGAAAGAAACTCGTCGATAGACTCGCTCTCTTCGGTGGCTTTGCCGATGTCGTAGAGGCACTTCATCTCCTTCATGCGCTGGCGGTGCTCCTGCTCGCTTTTCTGGAGCATGGCCACCACGGCCCCTACGGCGCTGAGGATAATGACGAAGGCCGTCGGCTTGAAAAAGGCGTTGGGGTAGGTGTCAATCAGTATGGCATGGGGCAGCAGGATAAGCATGGCGATGAGGGCCGCCAGCACGGCCGGAATCACCCCCAGGATATAGGCGGTATAGACCACCGGGGCGAAGAACACCAGGCCCAGGAAGTCAATCCCGTAGAGGTTGTGCAGGCCGTTGAGAGAGTTCTGCAAAGACGTCCAGCCCAGGAGGCCGCCGATAACGGGCAGGTAATAGATGACTGAACAGACCACCATGATGCCGATGATATAGCGCAGGTGGACATTGGCCCAGAAACGCTTTTTATTACGATTTTGCCTCATCTTCGGCCTCCCTAATTTTCCAGGGCACGGTTGCCGTCGCCGCGGGGTCTTGAAACGCCGTCAGCCTGGCGGGCGCCGGTACGCGGACGCCCTCCATTTTCAGGCTACTACTGCGCCGCCTTAACGGGCAACCATGATAACCCCCTATTTCATCGGGGTATTCCCTCAGTCCTCCCAAAGGGCCCCCCGGCGACCTTCCGTGCGTATTATTTAGCTCTGCTGCCATTCCTGTATGATTTCCTTTATTTCCTTCAAATCATCGAGGAGTTCCTCGGTGGTGACATCCGGCAGCCCGTTGATAAGGTTGGCCAGCGGGTTTTCGTCCTCCTCCTCATCGCTGAAGAGGTTATTGAAGGAATCATCCCCCTCCGGTTTGGCCGGGGCCGCGGCCGCGGCCTCCGCCGGAGGGGCTTCGGCGGTGGCGGCCACTACCTTGACCTGTTCCTCTTCGCTGGCCGCCGGGGCGGCAACGGGACCGCCCACCTCCGCCATCTTTACCACTTCCACGGCTCCTCCGGGCGTGCCAGCCACGTTGATAACGGAATCGAATCCAATATCTTCACCGTTGTCATCCGGGGCTACCTCCAGCTCTCCCAGAGGGCCGTGCGGACCGGCGGCAGCTTCCTTTCCCCCGGCCTCTCCGGCGGCGCCGGACAGCTCCTGGAGCTGCTGGGCCGTTGCCTCCAGACCCTTGGTGCGGGTGCTCATCTGCTCTTCCATCTCGGCTATCTGGGACGCGGTATTATCTTCAGCCGGAGCATCCTTCCCTACGGCCTTGTTCTTTGATTTACCCAGCTGAAAACCCTTGAGACCTTTGATACGCATTGGCGACCTCCTTGATAACCGGCGCCGTCGGCCGGCGGTTCATTTCCTGCGGTCCTTAGCGGAAGTATCCCTCCCGGTAAGCCTTGGATAATATGGCATAGATATCATAAAAGTTGGTCTTGCCCTGCTCGGCGATACGTTTTAATACATCGGAGCGCTGTTTTAATATCTTGTATATCTGCCGCCGCTTTTCCTCCGGTAAGCCCCGCCGGGGGGCGATTTTGTTCTCCAGCAGGTAAGAGTTCTGGTAGCCCCGAAAGAGAAAGTTATCGTCCAGGGGGTTCCAGCAGAAGGTCTCGATGAAGGAAAAGGAATCGCCGATCGAGTCGTAGTTGACGATTTCATTGATGCTGGTCAGCCGCCGGGCCAGGCCGCCGTTGGCCAGACGTACCTGCTGGCAGATGACCACCACGTTGAGGTTGTCCACGTAGGTCTTGGGCACGTTAATCGGGTTGCCGGTAACACGCTGGATGAGCTTGGATACCGAGGCGGCGTGGAAGGTGCTCATGGTGGCGTGGCCGGTTTGCATGGCCTGGAAGGCGATGGCCCCTTCCACGCCACGTATCTCTCCGATGATGATAAGGTTGGGCCTCTGGCGCAGGGCAGCCTTGAGCAGGTCGAACATGGACACCTCGGAGGAGTCGCCGCTCTTATCGGAGCCGCGGGTGACGCCGCGTATCCAGTTATGGTGGGGGACCTGTACTTCCGGGGTGTCTTCAATGCTGACTATCTTGGACTCCGGCGGGATAAAGGTGGTGAGGGCGTTCAGCAGCGTCGTTTTGCCGGAGGCCGTTTCCCCGGACACCCAGACGTTCATTCCTTCCTGGAGGATGATGGAGAGATAGGCCGCCATGTCATAGTTAAGGGCG
>JBDRFW010000037.1:0-16418 GCA_043818415.1 Chloroflexota bacterium
GGGGACAGGGGGATGGGTTGATAAATAAGCAACAGATGGTATACAGGTGTTACTAGAGTTGCGGAGAGCTTAATAACCGTTATGGGTAAAACACTCGCCGAAAAAATATTGAGCGAGAAGTCCGCCACCGATGCCGTTGCCGGGGATATCGTCATCGCCGGGGTGGACCTGAGCTTCGTGCAGGACACCACCGGGCCGCTGACCGTCCGGCAGTTCCAGTCAGGCGGCATGGAGAAGCTGGCCCACCCGGAGCGGACGGTGCTGTTCATCGACCACGCGGCGCCGAGCCCCAGCAGCGCCCTGTCCAACGACCATATCCTGCTGCGCGACTTCTCGCGGCAGAGCGGGGCCATCCTCTCCGAGGCCGGCGACGGCATCTGCCACCAGGTGGTCTCCGAAGCCTACGCCCGGCCGGGCGATGTTATCGTCGGGGCGGACTCCCACACGGTGACCGCCGGCGGGCTGGGGGCCTTCGCCACCGGCATGGGCTCCTCCGATGTTGCCGTGGCCTTCGGGCTGGGCAAGACATGGTTCCGCGTCCCGGAGACCTTCAAGATAGAGGTCTCCGGCGATTTTCAGAAAGGCGTCGGCGCCAAGGACCTCATCCTGCACCTCATCGGCAAAATCGGGGCGGACGGCGCCACCTACAAGGCGCTGGAGTTCACCGGCGGCACTATTAAAAAAATGTCAATGTCGGGTCGGTTCACCATCGCCAATATGACCGTCGAGGCCGGGGCCAAGGTGGGCCTCTTCCCCGCCGACGACATTACCCGCGCCTACCTGGCGGCGGAGGGAAGAGGGGGTGACTACCGCCCGCTGGCCGCCGACTCCGACGCGACCTATGAGAAGACTATCCACATCAAGGCCGCCGAGCTCGAGCCCACCGTATCCCAACCCCACACCGTCGATAACACCGCCCTGGCCCGGGAGCTTAAGGGGACAACGATACAACAGGTAGTCATCGGCACCTGCACCAATGGCCGCCTCGAGGATTTGGCGGTAGCCGCCGCCATTTTAAAAGGGAAAAAGCCGGCCCCGGGGGTACGCCTGATTATCGCCCCGGCGTCGCGGCGGGTCCTGCTGGAGGCCATGGACGCCGGCTTTATCAGGACCTTCGTCGAGGCCGGAGCCATCATCCTGCCGCCCGGCTGCGGTCCCTGCCTCGGCCTGCACCAGGGGGCGCTCGGCGACGGGGAATCGTGCCTGTCCACGGCCAACCGCAACTTCGGGGGGCGCATGGGCAACCCCAGGAGCTTTATCTACCTCGGCAGTCCCGCCACGGCGGCCGCCTCGGCGCTGACCGGAGAGATTACCGACCCCCGGGAGGTGATGTGATGCTAAGCGGCCGGGCCCACAAGTTCGGGGACGGTATCTCCACCGACCATATTATCCCGGGGCGGTATGCCCACCTCCGCAGCAACCTGCCGGAGCTGGCCAAGCACGTCCTTGAGGACGCCGACCCCGACTTTGTTAACAAAGTAAAGCCGGGCGACTTCGTGGTGGGGGGCAACAACTTCGGGCTGGGGTCGAGCCGGGAGCACGCCCCGCTGGTCATCAAGATGGCCGGCGTCAGCGCCATTCTGGCCAAGTCCGTGGCCCGTATCTTCTTCCGCAACGCCATCAACCTGGGGCTGCCCGTGCTGATATGTAATACCGACAAGATTGACGACGGCGATGTGCTGGAGGTGGACCTGGCGGAGGGGACGGTGCGGGACCGGACCAACGGCAGCGTCCTGACCTTCGGGCGGATTCCCGACGTCATGCTCCGCATTCTCGAAGAGGGCGGGCTTATCCCGTACATCACCCGGCACGGCGATTTCAAACTGTGAAGATGATTGAGGCTATTTACTGAACAAATTGTCATTGCGAGGAACGCAGTGACGAAGCAATCTCAAAATGTAACGGTATTGCTTCGCTTCGCTCGCAATGACACACAGTAGTTGATAAATATCCCTGGAGAGGTAAATAATGCCTTACAACATCACGCTGATTCCCGGCGACGGCGTCGGGCCCGAGATTACCGAGGCCACCCGGAGGGCCCTGGAGGCAACCGGAGTCAAGTTCAACTGGGAGCCGGCCTATGCCGGTGCCGCGGTCATGGAGAAGGAGGGGACCCCCCTGCCCGACTCCGTCCTGGCGTCCGTCCGCAAGAATAAAGTGGCCCTCAAGGGTCCGGTGACGACGCCGGTGGGGACGGGCTTCCGCAGCGTCAACGTCGCCCTGCGGCAGAGCCTGGACCTCTATGCCTGCGTCCGCCCCTGCAAGACCTACCCCGGCGCGCCCTCCCCCTTCGAAGGGGTAGACATCATCATCGTCAGGGAGAACACGGAGGACCTCTACGCCGGCGTGGAGTTCGAGAAGGGCACCGCCGAGGCCGCGGAGCTCATCGACTTTATCAACGCCAGGCGGGGCGGGGTCATCCGGGCCGACTCCGGCCTGAGCATCAAGATGATTACCGAGAGCGGCAGTCGCCGCATCGTGAAGTTCGCCTTCGAATACGCCCGCGCCCACGGACGGAAGAAGGTGACGGCCACCCAGAAGGCCAACATCATGAAGTTCTCCGACGGCCTTTTCCTTTCCGTAGCACGTGAGGTGGCGCAAAAATATCCGGACATCGAGTTCCAGGAGGCGCTCATCGATAACCTCTGCATGCAGCTGGTACGGCGGCCGCAGGAGTACGATGTCATCGTCGCGCCCAACCTCTACGGGGACATCATCTCCGACCTCTGTGCCGGGCTGGTCGGCGGGCTGGGGCTGGCCCCCGGCGCCAATATCGGCGACGAGATTGCCGTGTTCGAGCCGACCCACGGCAGCGCCCCGAAATATGCCGGCCGGGACCGGGTCAACCCCATGGCCATGATGCTCTCCGGCGTCATGATGCTGCGGTATATCGGCGAGACGGAAGCGGCCGACCGCCTGGAGAAGGCCATCGCCGCCGTCATCGCCGAGGGCAGGAGCGTCACCTACGACATGAAGGAGCGCCGCGATGACCCCGCCGCCGTCGGCACCTCGCGGGTCGCCGATGCGGTCATTGAAAGACTTCAAAAGAACTAAGGGGGTGAGGTAGATAAAAAGAGAACGAGATAAAGACTGCATTTTCTGCAAGATAGCCGCCGGAGAGATGGGCGAACTCCTCTACCAGGACGAGGACGTGGTTATCTTCCGCGATATCAACCCCCTGACCCCCGTCCACCTGCTGGTGGTCACCCGGCAGCACATCCCTTCCCTGGCCGTGATGTCCGAAGCGGAAACGCCGCTGGCGGGGAAGATGGTAAAGGCGGCCAACCGGGTGGCGCGGGAGCAGGGCATCGCGGAAAGCGGCTACCGGCTGACCATCAACAGCGGGGCGGACTCCGGGCAGATTGTCCCCCACCTCCACATGCACCTCATGGGGGGAAGGCGCCTGCGCTGGGACCACTAGACCTGGTGGGTCTTGCGGTACTCCAGGTAGGCCAGCAGCCCGGCGATGCTCTTGGAGTCCTCGATTTTCCCTGAAGCAATGCGGTCGGTAATCTGCGCCAGGGGCACTTTGACCACCTCGATGCCGGCCGTATCCTCGGCGGAGAGGGGGTCCGGCACCAGGTCGGTCGCCAGGTAGAGGTAGAGGTACTCGGTGGCGTAGCCCGGCGCCGAGTAGAAACCGCCCAGCCGCACCACTTTCCCCGGCCGCAGGCCGGTCTCCTCGCGCATCTCCCGTATCACCGCCGTCGCGGCGTCCTCACCATCGTCGATACCGCCGGCCGGTATCTCCAGGAGGCTCTTCCCCACCGCCTGGCGGAACTGGTTGACCAGCAGGACGTTATCCCCGGCATCCACGGCCACCACCGCGATGCAGTCGGCGTGCTCCACGACCTCCCGGGTAGTGCGGCGCCCTTCCCCGGTGAGTACGGCGTCGAGGCGCAGCTTCACCGCCCGCCCCTGGAAGAGCACCTGGCTGGAAAGGGTCTTCTCCTCGGCCAACTCAGGCCACCTCCCCGGCGTGATAGATAAGCGCCGTCTCGTCGCAGTTGGGGAACTTGGGGCAGCGGAAGCAGTCGGTCCAGACCTTGCGCGGCAGCTCCATCTTGTCGATGTCCGTAAACCGGTGGCGCTTGAAGAAGTCCGGCTGGTACGTGAAGCAGAAGATATCCTTGATGCCCAGCTCCTTCACCTCCTTGATGCAGGCCTCGATGAGCAGGGCCCCCAGGCCCTTTTTCTTCATGTCCCCGGCCACGGCCACCGACCTAATTTCGGCGAGGTCCGACCAGCTGACGTGTAACGCCGCGCAGGCCACCACCCGCTCCCCGTCCCGGATAACGAAGTAGTCGCGTATGTCCTCGTAGAGCTCGCTCAGCGGCCTTGCCAGCATCTCGCCGGTCTTGGCGTACTCGTTAATCAGCTTGTGTATCTCGGGTATATCCGCAATTTTAGCTTTTTCTACCTGTGCCACCTTGATTTCCTTTCAATTTTTCTTCCAGCGTACTGAAGAAGGAGTCCTCCGGCCGGATGCGACGGAAGCGGGCCACGTGGGGACTCCGTTTTATCGTTACCGTGTCACCGTCCGCGAGGGGCAGGTTGATGTGCCCGTCGACGCTGAGCGTGGCGGCCTGGTACGTCTGGAGCACCAGCCTGACCTCGGAGGCGGCGGGGATTACCAGCGGGTGGGGCAAGCTGAGGTGGGGGGCCACCGGCACCAGGAGGAAATCGGGCGACTGCGGGTGCATGACGGGGCCGCGGGCCGCCAGGGCATAACCGGTGCTGCCCGTGGCCGTGGCCACCACCACGGCGTCGGTCTTATAGGTGGTCAGGGGCCGCCCGTCGATGCTAGCCTCCACCCGTATCAGCCGGGCGATTTCCCCGCGCGCCACGACGACGTCGTTCAGGGCGTGCATTGTCTGTTTCGACTGCCCGGAGGCGACCAGCTCGGCCTGCAGCATCGACCGCTCGTCAATCCAGCCCCGGGCGTCGAGCAGCTCGGGGAGCCGGGCCACTGCCTCGGCGGCATCCATCTCCGTCATAAACCCGACCTTACCCAGGTTGATGCCGATGATGGGAGTCCGGCCGGGAATCACCACCTGCACGGCGCGCAGTATGGTACCGTCGCCGCCCACCGTCATCAGGAGGTCGGTGCCGTCCAGCAAAGCGCCGGCTTCTTCCTTCTCCCAGGCGGAGCACACCCAGGCGGCGACCCCCCGGGACTTCAAAGCCCGCTCCAGCTCGACGGCTTTCGTCCGGGTGGCCTCAACCCTGGGGTGATAGAGGATGCCGACTTTCTTCACGAGGGTTACCTGCCTGACATTTCTCCGGTGGAAACAAGAAAAGTGTAGCAATTCCGCGTTCACAGTGTCAAGCGACGAGACACGCCCCGGTTTCCTAGAACCTTCCGGGTTATGTTATAATATTTGCTCAGGACTTGATAGCAGCGATGGCAGGCACGAGACACAAAGCCAGGACGGTGGCCCTCCAGGCCCTTTACGAAATCGACTCCGTGGGACGGAAGCCGGAGACGGTGGTGGCACGCCTCCTCGGTGAGGCGGAGCTGTCCGGGGACCACAACGACTTCGTCCGCAGTCTGGTCGACGGCGTTATCCGGCACCGGGACGACATCGACGCCAATATCCACCGTTTCGCCCCGGCCTGGCCGGTGGCCCAGATAGCGATAATCGACCGTAACATTCTCCGACTTGCAATCTTGGAGATTTTATTCGATAATAAAGTACCGGTAAAAGTAGCCGTAAACGAAGCGGTTGAGCTGGCGAAGGCCTTTGGCAGCGAGAACTCCGCCAGATTTGTCAACGGAGTCCTGGGGTCGGTAATCACACTGGCCAGCCGCTAGAAACAGTGACGAAGGGGGATACGAAGTGGCCACTATTTTTGAGAAAATTAAAGGCATCGTCGTGGAGCAGCTGGGTGTTGAGGAGGGGGACGTGGTGCCCACGGCCAGCTTTGTTGAAGACTTAGGCGCCGATTCACTCGACCTAGTTGAGCTCATCATGTCCCTGGAAGAGGAGTTCAGCAGCGACGACCGTAAAGTCGAGATACCGGATGAAGCCGCTGAGAAAATAGTGACCATTCAGGATGCTATCGACTTTATTAAAGACCAGGGTGTGAAGGACAGCTAGGTCCACCCCGGCTCCGCACCGCCGCCGTTAACTCATCAGACACCTTTTACCCAGGCCACGGCATTGGCAAACACCTTCAGGCCATCCCCGTGTTCCCCGAGGGTTTCCCGCGTCCACCGCGGGTGCTGCGTCCAGCGGATAAAGCGCTCCGGGTGCGGCATCAGGCCGAAGATACGCCCGGAGGCATCGCAGATACCGGCGATATCTTTCAACGAGCCGTTGGGGTTATTAGGGTAGCCCGCCTGTAAGTTCCCCTTTTCGTCAACGTACTGCACGACGATGTTCAGCCTGTCGGCCATGCCCGGCTCCGCCACCAGCTTGCCCTCGCCGTGGGCCACCGGGAGATACGTGCCCCGCATCCCCCGCGTGAAGACGCAGGGGCTTTTTTCGTTGACCTTCAGGTAAATCCAGCGGCACTCGAAGCGGCCGGAGTCGTTATTGGTCAGGGTGACCGGCTGGGTGCCCTCGCCTTCCAGGCCGGGTAAAAACCCCGCCTTGACCAGCACCTGGAAGCCGTTGCAGATACCCAGGACGAGCTTGCCGTCGGCCACGAATTTGCGGATATCCTCTCCCAGCCTGAGCCGGATTTCATTGGCCATGATTTTTCCGGCGGCGATGTCATCGCCGTAGGTGAAGCCACCGGGAATGACCAGTACCTGGTAGTCGGCCAGCTTCTTCTCCCCCCGGAAAAGCGCATTAACCAGCGCGGCATCCACCCCGGCGCCGGCCTGCTCGAAGGCCACCCGCGTCTCGAAGTCGCAGTTGGTCCCGGGGGCCATCAGCATTAAAGTTTTTACTCTGGCCATTTTATACTCACCACCGGAGAGGCTTCTGCCAGGCTTCTTTCAATTCGGATATGGTCGCCTGCAAAATCTTTTTACCGTCCCGACCGTACACCTCGAAGGCGTCGCCGTCAGTGACCCGCCCGATTTCGGCGAAGGCAGTGCCGGACATGGCTTTCTCGAAGTCCTTCTTACTCTCGGGGGATACCTCCACCAGAAAGCGCGAGTTCGACTCCGCGAAGAGAATAAAGTCGTCGCGGTCGATGGGCTCCACCAAGGGGACATCCTTGAGATTGACGGTCATGCCCCACCCGCCGGCAAAGGCCATCTCCGCCGCCGCCACCCCGATACCCCCCTCGGAGCAGTCGTGGCAGGCGCGGACCAGCCGTTTATCCATCGCCGCGGACAGCGCGTCCATGAGCTTTTTGCCCGTTTCCGGATAGACTTTAGGGACGCTGCTGCCGATATGCCCGTGGACGGCGTAATAATGCGAGCCGCCGAGCTCCTTACGGGTATCCCCGACGATGTAAATAAGGTCGCCGGCCTGCTTGCAGTCCATGGAGACGGCTTTATTTATATCCTTCATCACGCCCATCGCCGAGATGAGCAGGGTCGGCGGGATGCAGATACTCTCCTTGCCGGTCTCGTACTCGTTGTAGAGGCTGTCCTTGCCGGAGATGAAGGGCGTCCCGTAAACGATGGCGGTATCGTAGCAGGCCTGGGCCGCCCGCACCAGCTGGCCAAGGCGGTCCGGTTTCTCCGGGTTGCCCCAGCAGAAGTTGTCCAGCAGGGCGACCTCCTCCAGGCTGCCGCCGACGGCGACGACCTGCCGCAGGGCCTCGTCGATGGCCGAGGCGGCCATCCAGTAGGTATCGATGTCCCCGTATTTGGGGTTGATGCCGTTGGCGATGATGATGCCCATATCGGAGTCCGGGAGGGGGCGGATAATGGCAGCATCGCCGGGGCCGTCGCTGGCGGCTCCGACCAGCGGCTTGAGCACGCTGGAGCCCTGCACCTCGTGGTCATACTGGCGGATGACCCACTCCTTGGAGCAGACATTCCAGGCACCGAGTATTTTCTTCAAATCCGCGGTGAGGTCAGGCGGGGGGGGAAAGTCCGGCTCGGGGCGGGACGGAGGCTCCCACAACGCCTCCCGCTCCAGCTGGGGGAGCCCGTGGTGCAGGAATTCCATATCCAGGTCGGCGACCGGGTGGCCGTCGTAGTAAAGCTCAAGTCGCTGGTTATCGGTAAACTCCCCGATGACGGCGGCCTCGACGTCGTCGTTGCGGAAGAGCTCGAGCAATCGTTCCACCTTGTCCGGAGGGACGGCCAGCAGCATGCGCTCCTGGCTCTCGGAGACCCAGATTTCCGTATAAGACAGCCCCACGTATTTCAGAGGCACTTTCTCCAGGTGGGCGCGCACGCCGGTGCTCTCGCCCATCTCCCCCACCGCCGAGGAAAGTCCGCCGCCACCGCAGTCGGTTATGCGGCGGTAGAGCCCCTCGGCGCGCGCCTTGAGGATGGCGTCGAGGGCCTTCTTCTCGACAATCGGGTTGCCGATTTGCACCGAGCTGGAGGATATCGTCTCCGATTCCTTGTTCAGCTCGCCGGAGGCGAAGGTAACGCCGTGTATGCCGTCGCGCCCGGTGCGGCCCCCCACCAGCACGACGAGGTCGCCGGGCCGCTGCTCCCCGCGCTGGCTCATATCCGCCGGCATCAGGCCCACCGTGCCGCAGAAGACCAGGGGGTTACCCACGTAGCGCTCGTCGAAGAGGACGGCACCGTTAAGGGTGGCGATGCCCATGCGGTTACCGTAGTCGGCCACCCCGGCACGGACGCCCTTGAAGATGCGGCGCGGGTGCAGCACCCCCCGGGGGAGTTCGGCGTGGGGCAAATCGGGCGGGCCAAAGCAGAAAACGTCCGTATTGGCGATGGGCTTGGCGCCCAGCCCCGTCCCGAGGGGGTCGCGGATGACGCCGCCGATGCCGGTGGCGGCCCCGCCGTAGGGCTCCACCGCCGACGGGTGGTTATGCGTCTCCACCTTGAAGCAGATGGCATACCGCCCGTCAAAGTCGATGACGCCGGCGTTGTCGCGGAAAACGGAAAGGCACCAGGGCTTGTTAAGCTCCCCGGTGACCCGCATCACCGTGCTCTTCATGAGGTTATCGATGACTTTACCGCCCAGCTTGATTCTGGCCTTAAAGGTCTTGTGGATGCAGTGCTCGGACCAGGTCTGGGCCAGTGTCTCCAGCTCCACATCGGTAGGGTCGCGCCCCAGCTTTTTATAGTAGTCCTGGATTATCCTCATCTCCCGGAGGTTCAGCCAGAACCGGTCCTTGCTCAGCGCCATCAGGGCGCCGTCGTCCATGCCCTTGAGGTCGATTATCTCTTTCTTGAACCGGTAGGTGGCCGGGGGCAGCGCCACGGCCTCCCGGCGGGCCACGATGTGCTGGACGACGCTGTTGACCAGGAGCTTATCGCAGATGGACTGCAAAATGTCCTCGGAGAAATCGCCCCAGAGGAGGTATTTCTTGGCCGTCCTGACCGCCGTCACCCCGTTGATGCCGAGGTCGCGGATGCCCTTCGTGACGCTCTCCTCGACCGGGTCCATGACGCCGGGGTTGTAGGCCACTTCCACGAGGCGGGCATCAGGGGGGCAGGGGTTTTCTTTAGTGGAATACTCCTCCACGATGGGGTCGGCAAGGAGCTCCCGGCCGACGGCCAGCAGCTCTTTTTCGTCGAGGTTACCTTCCAGGAGATAGACGTTGCTGACGCTGGCGCGCCGGACGGCGGTGATGCCGAGGTCGAGGATATCTTTGAGCAGCGCCTCCGCGCGGGGGTCGGCGAACCCTTCTCTTACCGAGACCTCGATGCGGTACAAGGCCAGTCCTTTCTCCCGTACCCGGGGGGCGTCAGCAGCATTCGGCCACTCTTTTATCGATGCGGTTGACCAGGAACGTCAGCCACCGGCTCGGCTGCGCCGTCTGGCCGAAATCGAAATCCGCGTAAGCGGCGGCGGCGTCTTCCGGCACGTATTTCCCACCGATGGCTTTACTATGGACCGAGTCCAGCATGCTCTGGAAGGAGCGACTCTCCACGGCGCGGGGGAAGAGGGAGAGGACGTCCAGCACCCGCAGGATGCCATATTTCACGGCCGGGTACTGGAGGCTGCGGAAACGCCGCCCAACCCCAAAGCCGTAGAGGTGCGAGCCCTCCGCCCAGTGCTCCAGCAGCAGGTCGATGGCGCTGACCAGCTGGGGGCTATCCTTGTATTGCCCGTACTGCCCGAGCAGCATGAGCAGGTTCAGGTTATCCATGGGGCAGGACTCCAGGTAGCCGAGGCTGTCGCCGTAGCAGTCCCAGCCGCCGCCGGGCAGCTGCGCCCCCAGCGCCACCCGGATATACTTCATCAGGCGTGGGTCGTCACGGTAGCCCACCCTGGCCAGGGAGGAAAGCAGTATGGCGGACATGCAGAAATAGTTGTCTTTAACGTTGGGGGGGACGGTGAAGGTGCCGTCCGCCGCCTGGAACCGGAAAATCTCCTCCATCAGGCCGTCCAGTCCCGCCCTGGCAGCGTTCAGGCCGATATCGGCCAGGAAGAAGAGGTCCCAGTAGGCCTTACCGGCCTCGGTGTAGTGCACCTTCCCGGTCTTGAGGGCGGGAATGCCGACCTCGCTACTTTGCAACCGGGCGACTATGCCGCGGATGGCGCCGTCTTTCAGCAACGGCTTGACGTCCGGGGGCGTGTCCAGCAGCTGTAGCTCCACGGCATACCTGAGCCAGTCGGGGCCTTCCAGGAGCCAGTCGAGGACTTCTTTATCCAATACTCTCGCCTGCAAATCTACACGCCACCGGCATTTTCAGGACGGGGCCAGCGCTTCCTCCCCATTTTAACCCTTTTCCCGGCGGGCGTAAAGCCTCCGGCACACTCGGGCGGCGGGGGAAATAGCACCGGAATACCCTGAATTAACCGCGGGTACTTATTGTCTCGGCGATGCTTTTCACCTGCTTGATATCGAGTTTTAATCCCCCGGCCACGCGACTCCCGTATTCCGGGTCCGCCTTGTAGAAGACGGCCGCCTGGCGCAGCTGAACCTTCTTTTGAGCATTACCCAAGTGCGTGGTGATGTTGCCGACCAGGTGGTCCCGGTCCTCGTCCGTCATCACCCGCCGGTAGAGCTCACCCGCCTGGAAAAAGTCGTCGTTGGGATGGGCGTAGGCCTGCCGGGCCGCCTCTCCCTCGACCTCGAAGGGGGGCTCGGCTACGGTAGTATCCGGTTCCGGTCCGCCGAAGCTGTTGGGGTAATAGTTCGGGCCGCTGCCGCCGTTGTTCCCCAGTGCCATAAAACCGTCGCGCTGGTAGTAGTTCACCTTCGCGACCCTGGGGCGGTTGATGGGAAGCTGGTGGTAGTTGGGGCCCAGGCGGTGCAGATGGGTATCATGGTAGGAAAACAGCCTGCCCTGGAGCATCTTGTCCGGCGAGGCAGCGATACCGGGCACGAAGTTGGCCGGCGAGAAAGCAGCCTGCTCCACCTCGGCGAAGTAGTTCTCCGGGTTGCGGTCGAGCACCAGGCGGCCGATGGTAATCGGCGGGACGTCGGCATGAAACCATACCTTGGTGACGTCAAAGGAGTCAAAGCGGTACTCCCTCGCCTGCTCCGGCGTTAGTATCTGTATCTCCAGCCGCCAGGACGGATATTCTCCGCGCTCGATGGCCTGGTAAAGGTCGCGCGTGGCGTGGTCCGGGTCTGTCCCCGATATCTCGGCAGCCTCATCACGGGTAAGATTCTTAATTCCCTGCTCCGTCTTGAAGTGGTACTTCACCCAGAAATATTCGCCCTTACTGTTGTACCACTTGTAGGTGTGGCTGCTGTAGCCGTTCATGTGGCGGTGGTTCTTCGGCGTGCCCCGGTCGGAGAACAGGATGGTAACCTGGTGGACGGACTCCGGCGTGAGGGAGAGGAAATCCCAGAACATACCAGCGTCCTTGAGGTTGGTGGCCGGGTGGCGTTTCTGCGTATGAATGAAGTCAGGGAACTTGAGGGGGTCGCGTATAAAAAAGACGGGGGTGTTGTTCCCGACCATATCGTAGTTGCCTTCCTCGGTATAAAACTTCAGGGCGAAGCCGCGGGGGTCGCGGGCGGCATCCGCCGACCCCTTCTCCCCACCCACGGTGGAAAATCGGGCGAAGACCTCGGTGCGCTTGCCTATCTCCGAAAGATATTTGGCTCTGGTATATTTAGTTACATCGGCCGTAACCTCGAAGTAGCCGTGAGCGCCGGCGCCCTTGGCATGGACGACGCGCTCCGGTATTCTCTCACGGTCGAAGTGCCCCAGCTTTTCCAGCAGGTGAGTATCCTGCATCAGGACGGGGCCGGGATTGCCGGCGGTCTTGCTGTTCTGGTCGTTGTCTACCGGTGCTCCAAAGCCGGTGGTGTAAGTCTGCTTGTCTTTAGCCATGGTGTACCTCCTTCTTTCAGCCATTTATTATCGTACCTTTACGCCCCCACCCTGCTACAAAGCCATCACCTCCTCAGCCAGTAAATACCAACAATGTGAAATACCTCCTGGGAGTGAAGGTTATTTATCCGTTCCGGCCGCCGCTTTGCAGTCGCGGCAGAGGCCGCGGAACTCGAGCTGGTGGTAAGAGACATCGAAGCCCGTCTTGGCCGCTATCCGCCGGTCTATCTCCCGGTCCACCGGCTCTTCCACATCTAAGACGCGGCCGCACCTCTCGCATCGGAAATGGTAGTGCCGGTCCTGCCGGACCTCGAACCGGCTGACCGTGCCGTTCAGGTTAAGCTCGGAAATCATTCCCATCTCCCCCAGCACCTTGAGGTTGCGGTAGACCGTTCCCTTGCTGATGTTGGGTATCACCTTCCTCACCTCGTCGTAAATCCACTCGGCCGTGGGATGGCCGGTGGTGCTCATCAGCACCGCGAGGATAGCTTCCCGCTGCCTGGTCTCTCTTCTCATAATAAATAGTAACAGTTCTTATTATTGTTCCAGGCTCTAACTTTGATTGTATCACGGCCCGTTTCTGGCCTGTCAATTGCTCCCCGAGTTTCGCTTGCAACGATTTCCGGATAGTGGTTCAATATAATATAGGAGGTAACCAGGGATAAGATGGTCAAGTACAACGGCGTCAACCACCTAGCGATGGCCACGGGGGACATGGACGGTACCATCCGCTTCTGGAGAGACCTTCTAGGCATGCGCCTCGTTGCCGGGCTGGGCCAGCCGGGCTACCGCCATTATTTCTTCCAGATTTCCGATACCGATTTAATAGCTTTCTTCGAGTGGGATGGCACTAAGCCGGTGCCGAAAAAAGACCACGGCCGGCCGGTGAAAGGTCCTTTCATCTTCGACCACGTTTCCTTTGGCGTGGAGACCGAGGACGACCTCTGGGAACTGAAGGGCAGGCTGGAGGCGGCCGGGGTCCACGTGTCCGACTGCATCGACCACGGCTTTATCCACTCCATCTACGCCCACGACCCCAACGGCATACCCATAGAGTTCTCCCATAACGTCAGCGGCATCGATATACGTAAAGAGCCCCAGATGAGGGATACCGCCCCGTCCGCCGTGACCCTGGAAGGGGCAGAGCCGCAGGTAAAGGCATGGCCGGGTGTGAAAAAACCCACGCCGCCAGCCGAACGGTTTGTCTACCCCGGCGCCGGCAGCGAGCTTTTTCACGGTATTAAAAAGCCTTAGACCACCGGGGATACCGGCAGGCCGGCCGCGGCACCGCACACGATAAAAAAGGAGGGACATGAGACCTAGAGAAATCAAGACCGGTATTTACTACGTCGGCGCTATCGACTGGGACAGGCGTTTATTCGATGCCCTGATACCCCTCCCCGACGGCACCAGCTATAATTCGTACTTAATCAAAGGTAAAGAGAAGACGGCCCTGGTGGATACGGTCGACCCCACCATGACCGGCGTCCTGCTGGATAACCTGGACAGCCTGCGCATCAAGAAGCTCGATTACCTGATTTCCAATCACGCCGAGCCGGACCATTCCGGAAGTATTCTTCCGGTATTGGCGAAGTACCCGGAAGCCAGGCTGGTCTGCTCGAAACTTTGCCGGGGACTGCTCATCGACCGCTGGATGGTCCCGGAGGAGAAATTCCAGACGGTCGAGGATAAAGCCACCCTCTCGCTGGGCGGCCGGACGCTGGAGTTCATCTCTACGCCCTGGGTGCACTGGCCGGAGACGATGTCAACCTACCTCAGGGAAGATAAGATATTGTTCTCCTGTGATTTCTTCGGCTCGCACGTGGCCGCCACCGATATGTACGCCGGCGACCAGCCGCATGTCTATGAAGCGGCCAAGCGGTACTACGCCGAAATCATGATGCCCTACCGAAAGACCATCGAGAAGAATTTAGAGAAAATAAAGGACTATGCCGTTGAAATCATCGCTCCCAGCCACGGCCCCCTGTACGATAGGCCGGAGCTAATCGTCGATGCCCACCGCAGCTGGGTCTCCGACGAGCCCCGGAATACCGTCGTTATCCCCTATACTTCGATGCACGGCAGCACCCGCCGGATGGTAGCCTACCTTTTAGACGCCCTGGTAAAAAAAGGTGTGACGGTGAAACAGTTCGACCTGGCCGTTACTGACATCGGCAAGCTGGCCATAGCGCTGGTAGATGCCGCGACCATCGTTGTCGGGACACCTACGGTCCTGGCCGGCCCCCATCCCAATGTTGTCGAAGCAGTTTTTCTGGCCAACGCCTTGAGGCCTAAACTGCGCTTCGCCTCTATCATCGGTTCCTACGGTTGGGGAGGCAGGACAGTAGAGATTATCTCCGGAATGATTCCCAACCTCAAGGTGGAAGTTCTGGACCCGGTACTCTGCAAGGGTTTTCCCAAGGAAGTCGATTTCCAGGCACTGGACAAGCTGGCGGAGACCATCGCTAAAAAGCACCGGGAGAACGGCTTCGCCTGAAAGCGCCGCGGCCAAAGGAGGGACGATATGCTGAGCCTGGCAACGACATCCAAACTGGGACCGGAAGAGGTTATCCGGCGGGCCGTAGCCTACTTCGGGAAGGGCGGCCTGGGGCTGGAGGTCAAGGAGCAGACCGAGGTCAGCGCTTCGTTCCAGGGGGGCGGCGGGGGCGTCGGGCTGACGGCCAACCGTGAGGGGAAAGAGACCTCCGTGGAGCTGCTCTCCCAGGAGTGGGACGTTCAGATTAAGGAGTTTATCCGGAATATACGATGATTTTTACCGCCGGGCGGAAATGCCCGCCGGGTGTTGCAAAAGAAGTGAGGAAGATGACCAGAATACTTTACCTTGTATTATTAACGGCCCTGGTCCTGTCCGGCCTCGTCGCCTTCGTCTCCTGCGGGGGCAGTCCCCAGCCAGCAACGCCGCCGACGCCCCAGACGGGGACCCAGGTAAGGCCGGAGCAGCCGGGTGCCAACCCCGGGCCTGACTTCACCCCGAAGCCGCTGGCGGTGGAAGTGGAGATAGCCAACTTCGCTTTCTCGCCCGCCACGATTACCGTTCCCGCGGGCACGACGGTCACCTGGAAGAATAACGACGCGGTACCGCACACGGTAACCACCCGCACCCCCCTGTTCGACAGCGGCAGTTTATCCAGGGGAGAGACCTTCAGCTATACCTTCGACCAGGCGGGCGTTTACGAATACTACTGCACCATCCATCCCCGCATGACGGCGGAGGTCATCGTAGAGTAGCCGATGATTCCCGGGGAAACCGGCACTGCTAAAATGCTCACGGGGGAACTTCATCATGGCCGATAATTTGACCGTCGACAACGTCCTGGAAAAGGCGATGGAGAAGGAAATCGAGGCGCAGGACCTCTACCGCGACCTCAGCCGGAAGGTCAGGGACGATACAGCCAGGGACATGTTCCGGCAGCTGACCCAGGTGGAGAAGAAGCACGAGAACCTGCTGAAAAGGTACCGGCGGGGCGAGCTCGGCGAGGGCACCCTCGAGGGAGGGCACGTGCTGGACTACCGGATTGCCGAGCACCTCGACCAGCCGCCGATAACGCCGGAAATGAAGCTCGACCAGGCGCTGTTGATGGCCTCCAACCGCGAGCGGGCCTCCCACGAGTTCTACCTGGACCTGGCCGCGGCGCACCCCTCCGGCGTGGTGAAGAACCTCCTTACGGACCTGGCGTCCCAGGAACTGGAGCACAAGCACCGGGTAGAGTACCTCTACAACGAGGTCGCCTTCCCCCAGACGGACGGCGGCTAAAAGAGCACGGCGAGAGAGGGGGCATGGCCGCCTCCTGGTTTTTCCCTAGTAAATAGACTGGCCGGGCAGGTTTGCGTGCATGACCTGCCCGGAGGCGGTCGATATGGCCGAGCGTTATCATAAGGTCTCCCCTGCTACTTCTTCACCCTGTTGGGGTCGGCCGTTCAAGCTGGGGATTTGATGACCGGCCGCTGAAAGTATTATCATGGCTCAGACCCGAGCACCGGAAAAACTGTTTATCAGGAGGCCTGAGATGAAGACGCTGCTGCCCGGTAGAGTTGCCATTATCAACGGCGGGGC
>JBDRFW010000038.1:0-4086 GCA_043818415.1 Chloroflexota bacterium
CCAACTTCGATGACAGCCTCCGGGAGCCAAGGGTGCTGCCCACCCGGCTGCCCAACCTGCTCCTGAACGGCAGTGCCGGCATCGCCGTGGGCATGGCCACCAATATCCCTCCCCACAACCTGGGGGAGGTCTGCGACGCCATCTCCTACCTCATCGAAAATCCCAAGGCCGCCATCGAAGAGCTCGGCCAGTTCATCCAGGGCCCGGACTTCCCCACCGCCGGCATTATCCAGGGGAGGGAAGGCATCCGCAACGCCTACGCCACCGGCCACGGCAAGCTGGTGGTGCGGGCCAAGGCCCATATCAGCGCCCCCAGCGCCGCCGGCCGCCGCCAGATTATCGTCAGCGAGCTCCCCTACCAGACGAACAAGGCGGCCCTCATGGAGACCATCGCCGAGCTGGTCCGGAACAAGAAGGTCGAGGGCATCAGCGACCTCCGTGACGAGTCCGACCGCCAGGGGATGCGCATCGTCATCGAGATAAAGCGGGAGGCCCAGCCGCAGCAGGTCCTCAACAACCTCTACAAGCACACCGCCATGCAGTCTTCCTTCTTCGTCAACATGCTGGCATTAGTCGATGGGCAGCCCCGCGTCATCAGCCTGAGGGAGGCGCTCCAGAGTTTCATCGATTTCCGCCACCAGGTGATTACGCGGCGCTCCAAATACGACCTCAAGCAGGCCAAGGCCCGGGCCCATATCCTGGAGGGGCTGAGAATAGCGCTGGACCAGCTTGACGCCATCATCAGCACCATCCGCAAGTCCGAGACGGCCGAGGCGGCCCGCAAGAACCTGATGAGCGGTTTCGACCTGAGCCAGCTTCAGGCGCAGGCCATTCTCGATATGCAGCTGCGCCGCCTGGCCAACCTGGAGCGGCAGAAAATCCTCGACGAGTACGCCGAGGTGGTCAAGGCCATCGCCTACCTGGAGGACCTGCTGGCTAACCCCCGGAGAATACTCGTCCTCATCAAGGAAGAGGTGACGGAGCTGAAGTCGAAGTACGGCGACGCGCGCCGCACCGCTATCGTCGAGCAGGGCGTCCTCGAGTTCACCGAGGAAGACCTCATCCCCCACGAGCGGGTGGTGGTTACTTTGAGCAGTCGCGGCTTCGTCAAGCGGCTGTCCTCCCGCAACTACACGGAGCAGCGCCGCGGCGGCAAGGGCATCATCGGGCAGATAACCCGCGAGGCAGACGCCGTCATGCTGCTGGTGGCGGCCGATACCCACGACGACCTCTTTTTCTTCACCGACCGCGGCAAGGTCTTCTACCTGAAGTGCCACGAGATACCGGCCGCATCACGCACCTCCAAGGGCTTGGCCATCATCAACCTCCTCTCCATCACCGAGGGGGAGCGGGTCACTTCCCTGGCGGCCACCACCGGTTATCCTTCGGACACGTTCATGGTGATGGCCACCCGGAAAGGGGAGATAAAAAAGACGTCGCTGGACAAGTTCACCGCGGTGCGCTCCAGCGGTCTCATCGCCTTCGACCTGGCCCCCGCCGACGAGCTGGTATCCGTCTGCCTGGCCAAAGATGACGACGACATCATCATGGTGACGCGCAAGGGGCAGTCCATCTGCTTCGGCGTTGCCAGCTTGAGGGCGGCCTCAAGGACCAGCGGCGGCGTGCGCGGCTTACGCCTGGGCAAGGACGACGGCGTGGTCAGCCTGGACCGGGTCGACCCCGAGGCCTTCCTGCTGGTGGTCACCGAGAAAGGCCTCGGCAAGATTACCTCGCTGGCCCAGTACCCGCGGCAGCACCGCGCCGGCTCCGGAGTGCGGACGTTCAAGATTGTGGAGAAGTCCGGCGAGGTGACGGCGGCCAGGGTGGTCTCGCCGAAATACCAGGTGTTCCTGATTTCCGCCGAGGGCATGATGGAGCTGACGCCGGTTAAGGAGAAGGACCCCACCAAAGGTGGCATCTCCACCCAGGGCCGGAGTACCCAGGGCGTCAAGCTGATGACCCTCGACGAGGGCGACCGCCTGGTAGCGATTACCGCCGTGGAGTAATTGCGCAACTGCGCAAATACTCCAGCTTAACGACGCTGGCTCAGGCAGTTCTCCGATTTCTCGAGGCCGCAGGCGCTGCAGGCACCGGTACGGCAGTCCGGTGTATCCGTCCCCTCCAGGGCACGCCGGAGCTCCCGCTGTAAGAAGGTATCGGTGACGCCCGTATCGATATGGGCCCAGGGCAGCACCTCGTCAGGGGAGCGGTCGCGGTGGGCATAAGCACCGGGCTCCAGCCCGGTATCGGCAAAGGCGCGGAGCCAGTCGTCGTAGCGGAAGTGCTCCGTCCAGGCGTCGAACCGGCAGCCGAGCTCCCAGGCGCGCTGAATGACTCTCCCCGTCCTCCGGTCCCCCCGCGAAAGCGCCGCCTCCAGCAGGCTGACCCGCGGGTCCTGCCAGGACAGACGCACGCCCTTGTGTGACAGGCCGCGCTGGAGGACTTCCTGCTTGGCGCGCAAAGAATCCTCACCTTCCTGGGCCGACCACTGGAAGGGCGTATGCGGCTTGGGCACGAAGGTGGCGACGCTGACCCTTATCATCGGCTTCTTGCCGCTGGCCTTCCGGCCCTCGGCGCGGACCTTCTCGACCAGGGTGACGATGCTTTCCACGTCCTCGAGGGTCTCGGTGGGAAGGCCGACCATGAAGTAGAGCTTGAGGCCGGTCCAGCCCCGCTCGAAGGCGGTGGCGGCTGTCTCAAGCAGGTCTTCCTCGGTCAATGGCTTATTGATGGCCCGGCGCAGTCGCTCGCTGCCGGCCTCCGGGGCGAAGGTCAGCCCGGTGCGACTCCGGGTGGGGAGGGAGCCGACCAGCTTGATGGAGAAGCTGTCCAGGCGCAGGCTCGGCAGGGAGAGAGTGAGGTTGGGGTAGCGGCGGGTGAGCTTACCTACCAACTCGTCGATGCCGGCGTAGTCGGAGGTGTTCAGCGACACCAGGGAGAGCTCGTCGTAGCCGCAGCTGGCTATCAGCTCTTCAGCCGCCGCGATGACCTCCTCGTGGGGACGCTCGCGCACCGGACGGTAAACCATACCCGCCTGGCAGAAGCGGCAGCCCCGACTGCACCCGCGCTGAATTTCGATGGCGGCGCGGTCGTGCACCACCTCGATGAAGGGCACCACCGGGTGGAGGGGCGGCGGGGGCAGCTTTCCGACGAGGCGGCGTTGAATTTTGGGGCCGGCCTCCGGGACGGCGGGCGTCAGGCTTTTGAGCAGGCCGTCGGGCTGGTACTCCGCGTGGTACAGGGCGGGGACATAGACCCCGGGGACGGCGGCCAGCCGGCGCAGCAGCGGTTCTTTACCCTTGTCCCCGGACTCGCGGTAGGCGTCGAGGAACTCCAGCAGCACCTCCTCGCCGTCGCCGATGAAAAAAGCGTCGATGAAGTCGGACATCGGCTCCGGGTTAAGGCAGCAGGAGCCCCCGGCGATGACGAGCGGGTGGGAATTATCTCTCTCCGCGGCCAGCACCGGAATCCCCGCCAGGTCGAGCATGTTGAGCACATTTGTGTAGGTGAGTTCGTACCCCAGCGAGAACCCGACGATGTCGAAGTCCTTGAGCGGCCGCTGGCTTTCCAGGCTGAAGAGGGGGATGCGGCGCTGGCGCAGGACGGTCTCCATGTCCGTCCAGGGGGCGTAGACCCTCTCGGCGAGGACGTCAGGCTGGCGGTTGAGCAGGTCGTAGAGGATGGGCACGGCCATGTTGGACATGCCGATTTCGTAGGTATCCGGGTAGGCGAGGGCTATTTTTATGTGGGTTGAATCCCAGTCCTTGACGATGCTGTTCCACTCACCGCCGATATAGCGGGCGGGACGGTTGACCTGATGAAGAATTTCGTTATCGAGCACGGTGCTCCTCCAGACTTTCAATTATAGAGGTTGGATGCGTCAAGGCGCAAATACATGCTACGTTGTCATTCCAGCCCCGTATCATGTACGGGGTAAACTCCAGCTGGAATCCAGGGGTGGGGGAAAGAGTATATGCGCAGTTGCGCAATTTTATTAGAAAATGGAGTGAATGGTTTCCCCCACTCCCAGCCCCCTGCCTGGTTTCATTTTTCCCACCCGAGCCCGCCCTCGTGTCTCCCGCTGCT
>JBDRFW010000039.1:0-5454 GCA_043818415.1 Chloroflexota bacterium
AGGGCGGCGATGGTCTCGTAGGCGGCCACGCCGGGCAGGACTATCTTGCCGCCGCCGCCGAACCCGGCCATGATGTGCGGTACGATGGACCCGACGGCTATCTTGAGGTCGCACCGCATCACCTCGGCGTTGATGAGCACCCGGGTGCCGCCGGCGGTGGTGCCGACCTCGACACAGTTGGCAAAGGGGTCGTGGTTATAGACGGGGAAGCGCGCCAGGACATCCTCGCCCAGCTTCTTGACGAAGTCGAGCCGGTTCATCGCCCCGTGACAGCCGACGGCGGCGATGAAGCGGATTTGACCGTCGGCGATACCGGCGGCCGCCAGCTCCGCGAGAACATGGGGTACGATATCAGCCACGCGGGTGACGCGCGCCATGTCGTCGAAGATGATGACCACCTCTTTTTTACCGCGGGCGTACTCCCGCAGCGGCGGCAGCCCGGGGGGACGGGCCACGGCCTTTCCGATTTCTGCGGGTTTCAGAGCGGGGCGGTCATGGCCGGCCATGCGGCAGACGTCCACCCGCCAGCCCGGGGGCAGGTCGAGGTCAAGCTCTTTCTGGCCGTGCCAGGCCAGCTGCGGCAGCTTTATTCTGTCGGCCACGATACTCCTTAAATCAGTTCTAGACCGCCAGTCCCAGCGAGTGGATGGCGAACTCGGCGTGTCCCAGTATTTCCGCTCTGGTTACCTTGCCGGAGGCCACCGCGATAATCTCGTCGAATATTTCCCGGCCGACATCATCAACCGTGGCTTCACCCTCCAGTATAGCACCGGCGTCGATATCGATGTTATCCTGCATGCGCCGGTAGATGCCGCTGTTAGAGGACACCTTTATCACCGGGACGGTCGGCGCCCCCAGGGGGGTGCCCCGGCCGGTGGTGAAAACGATGACCTGGGCGCCGGAAGCAATCATGCCGGTGTTGCAGACAGCATCGTGGGCGGGGCTGTCCATGATGACCAGGCCCCTGGCCGACGGCTTTTCAGCGTAATCGATGACCTGGTTGACGGCTGACGTGCCGCCCTTGAGAACGGCCCCCAGCGACTTCTCTTCCAGGGTGGTCAGGCCCCCCTCCTTGTTGCCCGGCGAGGGCTCCGAGGCGCGGATGTCCACCCCCGCCTTCAGCGCCAGCGACTCGGTGGCCGAGGTTATCTCGCAGATGCGCCGCTTCACCGCGGCCGAGGCCGCCCGGGCGGTCAGCACCGGCTCCGCCCCGATAAGCTCCGGCGTCTCCGAGAGCAGCACCGTGCCGCCCGCGGCGACAAGGCGGTCGGCGGCGACCCCCAGAGCGGGATTGGCCGTCAGGCCGGAGAGGGTGTCCGACCCGCCGCAGTTGGTGCCGACGATAAGCTCCGCGATATCCACCGGCTCCCGCCGGGTCGCGGCGGCTTCCTTAATCAGGGTGGCCACCAGATTTTTGCCCTTCTCCACCGCGCCCTTCGTGCCCCCTTCTGCCTGGATGCTCAACGTTTGCAGCCTCTGGCCGGACTTCTCCAGCTCTGCGGCGAGGCGCTCCGGGGTGATGAGCTCGCAGCCGAGCCCCACCAGTAAAACGCCGGCCACGTTGGGGTGGCCGCAGAACCCGGCCATGGCCCGCACCATGAGCGCCTGCTCCTCGCCGAGATGGCCGCAGCCGTGAGAGTGGCTGACGCTCACCGTGCCCGGCACCGCCCGGCTTATCATCTCGGCCACGGCCGCGGCACAGATGACCGTGGGGAACACCAGCACGTGATTGCGCGTCCCGGCTCTACCGTCCTTGCGGCGGTACCCCATGAAGTTCATGTCCGGTCCCCCCTCCCCCGCAGCCCTTCGACGTTGTGCAGGTGGACGTGGTCACCCTTCCGTATCCCCACCGTGGCCCGGCCGATGGTCTCCCCGTACTTGACCACCGGCTCGCCGGGCCCGATGTCCTTGAGGGCGAACTTGTGCCCGAAAGGAATCGACTGCGGGAGCACGACTTTAATAACCTCCCCGTCTAACGCCACTTCAACGCTCTCACCCTTTTCCAGCGGTCGCACCGCCGTGGCGACGTTATCACTCGGATGCAGGGCCAGCGCACTCAGGGACACCGGTTATCTCCTATCTGTTATCTGTCCGTACGGGGTACACGGTCATTTTACCATTTTTCAAAAAATAGCACCCGCCAGGGTGGAAAATAAGGCTAAAAGGGAGATTTTTTATAAATCGTTTACATAACGTAGAGTGATTTTCACCGGATATTTACAGGTACGATGGTAATATGACTGTCATGCGGCAGACCCTGAAACGCCGGAGTGACACCGTAACGGTCATCTACCCGGAGGTCGACGGCAGCATTTACGCTGAAGACCTGCTGGCGGACGCGCGGACCACCGCGGCGGAGACGAGGCAGATGCTGGAAGGCATCGTGGACGAGCAGGCCAGGCGGCTGAAGAAGCTCTTCATTGACGCCGTCGACGCGCTGGTGGGCGCCCTGGAAGCCAAGGACAAGTACACGGCCTGGCATTCCCGGAGGGTGACCAAGATAGCCGTGGATACGGGACGGGAGCTGGGGCTCTCAAGCGAGGAGCTGGAGAACCTGCGCTGGGCCGCCCTCCTGCACGACATCGGCAAGATTGGCATCGATTCCACGGTGCAGAACAAGCCGGGCATACTGACCCCCACCGAGTACGCCTATATCCTGACGCACTCCAGCATCGGGTCCAGCATCGTGGAGCCGCTGGTCAGCAAGAAGATAGTGGAGGCCATCCGGCACCACCATGACAGCTACGACGGCTCCGGCCTTGAGCAGCAGGTAGCCTACGATGACATCCCCCTGGGCGCCCGGATTCTGGCCGTAGCCGATTCCTTTGACGCCATGACGTCGGACCGCCCCTACCGCCAGGCCCTGCCTGCCGGGGAGGCTATTATGGAGATAAAACGGTGCGCCGGCACTCAGTTCGACCCCGACGTGGTCAGGGCTTTCCTCAAGACCCCCATCATCAACTCCCTGATGGCGTAGTGACTTTAGTAACGGCAAGGCATGACGAAATGACTATTTACTCCGCCCCCGTGGCAGCGAATAATACTGGTAGTGAACCCTTACCCGGTTTAAGGGTTAACTTGTACCCGTGGCAATACCCGGGGAATAAAACATGGCCCCGGGATAACCGGTTAGGGTTAAGATAATGAAGCGTGAAAGAGGTTCTTCATTACTGGAGACGATAGTGGCGGTGGCCCTGCTGGGCGTTATCGGCGCCACGTTCCTGAGCGGCACGGCCACCACTTCCTCGGCACGCGCCACCGCCGACGAGAGGGCGTCCTCCAAGATTCTGGCCGAAAATATCATGGAGGACTTCAAGAAACAGCCCTACGCCTCATCGTATAACTACACCATCCCCGATGAGTTCGAAGGCTACACGGCCAACGTCACCGTGGAAAACCTCAAGAACACCCAGATACAGATGATAACCGTCACCATCGGACGCGGCAATCGGGAAGTCCTGACGCTGGAAAGCCAGAAGGTGAGAAGGAGTTAACCCTCCTAGTCCCGGGGTATATTGATGATATTACGTAAATCAGTTTTATTCCACCGCCACCAGGGTGGTTTTACGGCCCTGGAGTTGATTGTCTCCGTGCTTATCAGCAGCATCATCGCCATCGGTGCGGCGACGGCCAATGCCCAGGTGCTGACGCAGACCGCGCGGAACAACGACTACACCACCGCAAGTCGGTCCACGCTCAACGCCATCCAGTGGATAGGCACCGACGCCCAGATGGCGCAGACGATAACCCCGGGCGTCAACGGCGGTTTCCCGCTCACCCTTTTCTGGATTGAGTGGGACAGCACCTCGAACACGGTCGTCTATTACCTGGAGGACGGCAAGTTGAAGCGTACCTACACCGTCGACGGCGGCGCGCCGCGGCAGACCCTGATAGCTGAATATATCAACCCGGACGAAGCACTGACCAGCTGCACCACGGACAACGGGACGGTTACTTTGACGGTTACCGCCAGCGTCGGGCAGGGCGCCAAGATTGTCGACGTGACCAAGCTAAGGGAGATTACCTCGCGGCCCAATCTGTAGTCGCGGGGCCGAATGATATGAGAAACGTAGTAAGAAATATGGCATCCCGGTTCCTGTCCGGGGAGTCCGGCCAGGCGCTCGTCCTGGTCCTGACGCTGCTGGTACTGGGCAGCCTGGTCATCATACCGGTGCTGGGGCATGTCGGCACGGCCCTCAAGTCGGGCGCCGTCTACGAGAAAAAGACGGATAAGCTTTATGCCGCCGATGCCGGCGTGGAGGACGCCGTCTGGCAGATAAAGTACGGCGGCATCCAGGCGGTGCTCGGCGGCGGGGCGAGCTACGCCTACGACTTCACCACCAACGGTACCTACCAGCTGGATAACACCGTCAACGGCCTGACGGCGAACGTGACCATGCAGAACGTCTGGATTCCCAGCAACGTTGACCCGCCGACCGACCCGGACTACGCCATGAGCATCATCGAGTCCAATAAGCTGATGGTATCCGGCGGTGCCGCCGCCACTCCCGGCGACGATAGTTACAAGATAATCATCACCTTCTCTCCCGGGGCGGGCGAGGAGGACGACCTGCTGGTGGAATCGATGGGGGTGTGGCTGCCCTATGGGTTCAGCTACGATGACGGGTCCAGCGACCTGGAAAAACTCGACGTATGGGAGCCGGCTTACTCCGACCCCACGGTGACGAACCATGCCGGCGGCCAGGCCGTGGTCTGGGAATTTTCCTCGGCCAACCTTACCTATTTCCCCGGCGTCAACATCAATGACAACCCCCAGTACGCGGAGATTGAATTCGAATACACGGCCAACGTGAGCGGCGCCAAGCCGACGTGCATCTCCTGGATTGTGACGAGCGGCGCCGTCAGCGATATCCTCAACGTTACCTGGGACATCGATACCAGGATTTATAAAATCACCTCAGCGGCCGACGGCACCCAGATTGAGGCCTACGCGTCCCGGAACGAGCTGCGCGATATGAGCGACGCCATCTCCGGCGATTATAAGGCCATCGGCAACTCACTGATGCAGGACAATTACTCGCCGTACGATAGACGCGATACCCTGCTTGCGGAAAGCACCACCACCGTCAACGATATTCCCGTCAACGCCGATGTCCTCAAGGCCTACCTTTACTGGTCGGGCTGGTTCAGCAGCAACTTTACCACGGCCATATCCCCCTGGCCGGATACCGGCTCTAATTTCAACAACTGGACCAACACCGCCCCCAACACCGTCTGGCAAATCTCCAGCGGTCAGTTCCGCGGACACTATACCGGCAGCGACGAAAATGCCCGTTACCTGACAATGAAGGACAGCATGGACCTGAGCGGCTACGCATCGGGCAGCGTACTGTTGGAGTGGGACCAGAGCGAAGGGGGAACCCTGGAGAGCACCGACGGCCTCCAGTTCCAGCTCTCCAGCAATAATGGTACCAGTTGGGGCGGTCTGATTAC
>JBDRFW010000040.1:0-6045 GCA_043818415.1 Chloroflexota bacterium
GCCTCCCCCTTTGAAAAAGGGGGACTGAGGGGGATTTGAAATCCCTCTTAATCTCCCTTTACGAAAGGGAGAAACTCAGAAACCCCCAACGCCAACAATACCCTTATCTGTGCTATACTCTATAGACTATTACCCGCACGGAGTCGAGATGGGACTGGCTGACAGGGTATTAAAAGGGGATGTTCAGGCTGCCGCCAGGATGATTTCTCAGATAGAAGACCAGTCTCCGGAGGCCCTCGCCGAGATGGACAGCCTCTACCCCCACACCGGCCGGGCGTACATCGTCGGGGTGACCGGTTCACCCGGCGTTGGTAAAAGCACCCTGACGGATAACCTCATCGGCTTTTTCCGCAACGAGGGTAAAAGCGTCGGGGTGGTGGCCATCGACCCCACCAGCGCCCTTACCGGCGGGGCGATACTCGGCGACCGGGTGAGGATGCTCCGCCACAGCACCGACCCTCACGTGTTTATCCGCAGCCTGGCCACGCGGGGCTGGGCGGGGGGGTTGGCCCGGGCGGCCATCGGGGCGGTGCATGTCATGGACGCCATGGGCAAGGACATCGTCCTGGTGGAGACGGTGGGCTCGGGGCAGGTCGAGATAGACATCGTCAAGGCGGCGGACACCACCATGGTTGTGCTCACCCCCGGCGCCGGCGATGAAATCCAGATGATGAAGGCCGGCATCCTCGAGGCCGTGGATATCTTCGTGATTAACAAGGCGGACAAAGAGGGGGCCGACCGCCTCAAGGCCGACCTCGATTTCATGCTGATGACCGGGATGAAGCATCCCGACCGGCCGTCGCCGGCCATCGTGCTGACCGAAGCTATCCACGATAAAGGCACCGCCGAGCTGGCGGCGGCGATAGCGGGCCACCGCGATTTCCTGGAAAAGAGCGGCGAGCTTTCCCTGCGACGCCGGGAGAGGGCCCGGCTGGAGCTCCTGGAGACGGTGGAAGGGCTGGTCAAGGACCGCATCAAGCTGCTCGATGCTGGCGACTTTCTTGAAAAGCTGGTGGACGACCTCCAGAGCGGACGGACGGACCCCCGCCGCGCCGCCCTGGAGCTGACGGCCCGGCTGGCCGGTGACCTTAACGAATTGAAGGGGCCGGGGGAAAGATGGACTTTGAGCTGACCGAAGAGCAGAAGATGCTCCGCGCCACGTTGCAGGACTTTACCGAAAAGGAGCTCGAGCCGACCGCGGCCCTCATCGACGAGACGGGGGAGTTTCCCGCCCGGGAAATCGGGAAGATGGCCGGCCTGGGGCTCTTCGGGCTGACCGTCCCGGAGAAATACGGCGGCAGCGGCCGGGGACTGGTCGAACTCTGTATCGCCGTCGAGGAGCTGACCCGGGCCTCCGCGGCGGTGGCCGCCTACCTCCGCGTCAGCCTGTCGCTGGCCATCGTCCCGGTCATGCAGTACGGGACGGAGGCGCAGCAGAAGAAGTACCTGCCGCCCCACGCCAGCGGGGAAAAGATGGCCTGCTTCGCCCTGACCGAGGCCGGTGCCGGCAGCGACCCCGCCGGCTTGGAAGCCACCGCCACCCGCCACAAGGGCGGCTACATCATCAGCGGCAACAAGCTCTTCATCAGCATCGGCGACCGGGCACAGACGGTAGTGGTCTTCGCCACCGTGGACCGGTCGCTGGGCGGGCGTGGGGTCACCGCCTTCGTCCTGGACAAACATACGGCGGGTTTTTCCGTCGGCAAGCCGGAGAAAAAGATGGGCCTGCACGGCCTGACCTCTACCGAGCTCATCTTCGAAAACTGCTTTGTTCCCGAGGAGGCCCGGCTCGGCAAAGAGGGGCAGGGACTGAAGATTGCGCTGGACGCGCTGGACGTCAGCCGGGTGACCGTCGGCGCGGAGGCCGTGGGGATTTCGCGGGCGGCCTACGATGCGGCCCTGAGCTACGCCCGTGAGCGCCGGCAGTTCGGTCAGCCCATCGCCAGCTTCCAGGCGATTCAGTGGATGCTGGCTGACATGGCCACACAGATTGACGCCGCCCGTTTACTGACCTACCGGGCGGCCTGCCTCGGCGACCGTGGCCAGCCGTTTATCAAGGAGGCGGCCATGGCCAAGGTCTTCGCCTCGGAGGTCTCCGGGTTCGTCACCGACAAAGCACTTCAGATTCACGGCGGCTACGGCTATACCAAGGACTATCCGGTGGAGCGCTATTTCCGCGATGCCAAGATTACAGAAATCTACGAGGGTACCTCGGAGATGATGCGGCTGACCATTGCCCGCCACCTGCTGCGCGAGGGGTAAGTAACTTTACTCCATCAATTTACCAGGCTGAAAAGCGGCCGGGCTCCCTCGCCGGCGGAGTATTTATCGCCGGGGAAGACCTTATGCCCCATCTTTACCTTTTTCCCGATGAGCTCCATGGACGCTTCCTTGGGGTCGATGCCGTCCAGGTTGCCCATCATCCAGGGGCCGTCATCCAGCTCCACCATGACGATAGTATAGGGTATCTCTTCTTCCCGCCCCTCTGAGGCGACGAAGACCGTGGTGAAGGTCCTGATTTTACCGCTGCCCTTCAGCTCGATAATATCCAGGTCCGGGCTGGCGCACTGGCGGCAGACCATCTTGGGCGGTATGGTGATGGCGCCGCAGGCCCGGCACTTGAGTCCCAGCAGCCTGTCCTGCTTGAGAGCTTCGTTATAGTCTTTAAAAATCAGCTTATATTCCATGTCCAGCCTCCGTCTCACCGTATCAAAGGGGGCATTACCAGCCCCGCTGGAAAATCAAGTTGACCAGCGTGCCGCCGTCGCCACCCAGCGTATCCGTCAGGCCGGTCCGGGCGTCCGGTACCTGGCGCTCCGGCTCCACCTCGCCGCGCAGCTGCTTTACCACCTCGTAGACCTGGCCCGCCCCGGTGGCGCCGATGGGGTGTCCCTTGGACTTCAGCCCGCCGGAAGGGTTGATGGCCACTTTACCGCCGATATCCGCCTCCCCCTTCTCCCAGGCCTCGCCGGCCTTACCGTAGTCGAAAAAGCCGAGGCTCTCGGCGGCAATCAGGCTGGCGATGCTGAAGCAGTCGTGCAGCTCGCAGAGGTCGATGTCCTGCGGCTTCACCCCGGCCATGTCGTAGGCCTGCTTCGACGATATCTCCCGCGCCCGGATTCGCGGCAGGTAGTCGTTCTGGTTACAGAGAGGACCGGATGACGACTGCCCCACGCCGGTAAGATATACCGGCTTGTCCGTCAGCTTTCTGGCGACCTCCTCCGAGGCCAGCACCACGGTGGCGGCGCCGTCGGAGAACGGACAGCAGTCGTGCAGGGTCAGCGGCGTGGACACCACGAAGCTGCCGAGCACCTTCTCCACGCCCATGTCGGCGTTCTTGCCGAAGAACTGGGCCTTGGGGTTGGCGGCGCCGTGCCGGTACGACTGTATGGAGACGCGGGCCATCTGCTCCCGCAGTCGCTGGAGGGGGATTTTATAGGTATCCGCGTAGAGGTGGGAGAGCATGGCGAAGACGGCCGGGAAGGTGATGCCGGCGGGGTACTCGTAGCGGGCGTCGGAGAACATGGCGAAGGTCCGCGTGGCCAGGGCGGTGCCCATGGTGGCCGCCCTCTCGACGCCGCCGGCCAGGACGATGTCGTAGTAGCCGGAGGCCACCCAGATGAAAGCGTCCCGGATGGCCATGCTGGCCGAGGCGCAGGCGCCCTCGTAGCGATTGGCCGGCACGCCGTGGCAGCCGATATTCTCGGCGGCGAAGGCCTGCACCATGCCCTGCCCCTCGGAGAAGTCGCCCAGCACGTTGCCGACGAATAACGCTTTAATATCTTTCGGCTTGAGATTGGACTCGGTAATGGCTTCCATGGCGGCTTCGGCGAAGAGCTCGACCTCCGTCTTTTCCTGCGGGCCGCTGAACTTCGTCTCGCCCACGCCGACCACGGCTACTTTTTTCATGAGGGACCTCCTGTTCCGGCTCCGGATCTGTATGGGATAAGCATTATCAGATTAACGTTTTAGGGTATTTGGTGTCAAACTTTTTCGGTGATATTTACTGGTGCCGGTTGATAGTATCACCCCTCCCCTCGGGGGTTATCTATTCCCACCCTGGCCGCCCTGCGGCAGCCGCGGCTTAGCCCACGAGAATTACTACCCACCCATCTGGATTCCGGCTTTCGCCGGAATGACAAAAAGGTAATGGGGATAAAGTGGGATTTGAATTCCCTCTCAATCTTCCCCAAAAAGGGGAGTGCGCAGCCAGAGGGGGCGAAGCCCCCCTGATATTCTTATGGGGCGTCTAAGAGGGGCTTCGCCCCTCTTTCAAATATTTCCCCCTTCCCTTCACCAATACCCAAGGGAAGGGGGTCAGGGGGCTAGGTCACCAGTCACATCCTCGCCTCACGGCTTGAGTTCACACCCTCATTAGACTATAATCAGGCAAAAAGGGAGCCTTACCATTGTCACTGGACCTGACCAGGGTCGCCGCGCAGGTCGGCGCCATGATATCGGCGCTGCGGGACAACCGCGCCGAGCGTGAAAAACGCCTCAGCTTCGCCCTGAAGACACTGGGAAACCCCGCCATCGACCTGGCCGACCTCAAGAAGAAAATCGCCGCCGCCAGGACGACCTGGCTCGTCGCCGAGCTGGTCGAGGGCCTCGATAAACGCTACCCCGAACCCCCCGCCCCGGCCGACTTCACCGTCATCGGCGCCGACGGTTCCCACATCGATGTCGACCGCCACCGCGCCACCCGCTGCTACCTGATAAACATCGGCGCGGCGGTCATCCGCTACGGTCCGCAACCGGATGCCGCGCTCTCCAGCGCTCCCCGCCTCTACTCGGACGATAAAGACCTGGTGATTACCCCTCCCGGTGGAGGGCGCGAGCAGATGGTCGAGGGCACCATCCTGGGCATCAAGCGCTCCGCCGAGGAATGCCGCCGCCTGGCCGAGCTCGCCGCAGAGCTGCCGCCGGGCAGTAATACGCTGGGCCTGCTCGACGGCACGCTGCTCCTCTGGGGGCTCGAGGGCTACCCGGAGTTCGTCACGGATACCCTGCTGCACCACGGCCTGCTGCAATGCCTCGGTGCGATTCAAAAGCTCAACGCCGACCGCTCCCTGGCCGTGGCCAGCTACATCAGCTTCCCCCGCAGCACGGACGTCGTCAACGTTCTGCGGCTGGTCGTCTGCCCCAACGACATCCCCGACTGCGACCGGGACTGCCCGCCGGGGACGGAGCGCGACTGCGAGGCGGTGGCCGGCGTGCGCGACCGCGACCTTTTTATGGAGCTTCTCGCGGATGGAGAGAGGTCGGCGCTGTTCATCAGCCCCTCGAAGATAGTCCGGCACTACGGGGAGCACCGCGTCCATTTCTTTTACCTGCGCGCCGGCGACGAGATTGCCCGCATCGAGGTCCCGCAGTGGGTCGCCCGGAACAAAGCACTCCTCGACCTCACCCACGCGATGGTCCTGGACCAGTGCCGCCGCGGCCACGGCTACCCGGTGGTCCTCTCCGAGGCCCACGAGCAGGCGGTGGTCACCGGGGCGGATAGAGAAAACTTCTGGGAACTGGTAGAATCGACATTGGTGGCGGAGCACCTCCCCAGTCCCGCCTCCGCCAAGAGCTTCAGCAAGAGAACGAGGTGGGTTTAATATGGTGAAATTGACGCAGGACATGAAAGACATCGCCGAAAAGGCCCGGATTTTCATCGTGGCCACGGCGGGTAAAGACGGCCAGCCCAACGGCGTGCCGGTGGCCCTGGGTAAAATCATCTCCGACGACGAAATAATCGTGGTGGACACCCTGATGTATAAGACCCGGCGGAACCTGGACGAGAACCCGGCGGCAGCGATAACCTACTGGAGCTCGGAAGACCACTACGGCTACCAGCTCAAGGGCCAGGTGCGCGTTGAGACCTGGGGGAAACTCTTTGACGATACCGTTACCTGGGTCAAGACCCGGTTCCCCCACGCCAACCCCAAGGCCGTTATCACCGTCAAAGTGAAGGAGGGGTATTATATCGGGAGGGGGAAAGACTCCAGCAAGAATTTGGTGGAGTGAGCGGGGGAGGTGGGTGTAGCACGATTTTACGAC
>JBDRFW010000041.1:0-4710 GCA_043818415.1 Chloroflexota bacterium
TTCTCAGGAGCTCTTTGAAGAAGCCCGGCGGTACCTCCCCGGCGGGGTCGACAGCCCGGTGCGTGCCTTCAAGGCGGTCGGCGGCACCCCGCTTTTTATCGTCAGAGGGCGGGGCTCCCGTATCTTCGATGCCGACGGCAACGAGTTCATCGACTACGTTTGTTCCTGGGGGCCCTTAATTCTGGGGCACGCGCACCCGCAGGTGGTTGATGCCCTGAAGCCGGCTTTGGAGCGCGGTACAACTTTTGGAGCGTCCACGGAACTGGAGATAACGCTGGCCAGAATGATTGCGGCGGCGATGCCCTCCATCGAAATGATACGTTTTGTCAATTCAGGCACCGAGGCGACGATGTCGGCGTTGCGGCTGGCCCGGGCCTTTACCAGACGGGACAAGATTATTAAGTTTGCCGGCGGCTACCACGGCCATGCCGACGGTTTACTGGTCAAGGCAGGCTCGGGTATGGCGACGCTCAGCCTGCCCGATTCTCCCGGTGTGCCCGCAAGCTACGCCCAGAATACCCTGGTGGCCGCCTACAACAATACTGAAACTGTGGCTGAGCTCTTTAAACACTATCCGCAGGATATTGCCGCCGTTATCGTCGAGCCGGTGGCGGCTAACATGGGGGTTGTGCCGCCCCGGCCCGGTTTTCTGGAGGGTTTGCGCCAGCTGACCAGCGATTACGGTGCTCTACTTATATTTGACGAGGTCATTACCGGCTTCCGGGTTGCTTACGGAGGAGCGTCGGCACTTTATGGAATCAGCCCGGACCTGACCTGCCTGGGTAAAATCATCGGCGGCGGGCTGCCGGTAGGGGCCTACGGCGGCCAACGCGAGATTATGGAGATGATAGCGCCGGCCGGGCCGGTATATCAGGCCGGGACGCTTTCCGGAAATCCGCTGGCGATGACGGCGGGCATAGAGACGCTCAAAGTCTTAAGCCAGCCCGGAGCCTACGAACAACTGGAGGCGGTAGCGGCGTCTCTGGAAAAGGGTATAGCCGAGGCGGCGTCCCCGCTGCCTTTTGGCATAAACGTTTCGCGGGTCGCTTCGCTGCTCACCATCTTTTTTATAAGTAATCCGGCACTTGAGAACGAATCGGTTTCCAGGGCGGACACGGCGCTTTTTGGCAGGTTCTTCCGGCAGCTACTGGCTCAGGGAATATACTGGCCACCCTCACAGTTTGAGGCTGCATTTGTCTCGCTGGCTCACCGCGGCGAGGATATCCCGCGCACTGTCAAGGCAATTAAAAAGGCTCTTGATTACCTGCAAACTTGATTCCTTTGCCAGGTGTGGGAGCTTCCCGGGTAAGCGTTTACTCCAGCAGCTCCATGATGTGCATCACCTTCTGCGGCGCTTCGTGCCGCATGACGCCGTCAATCAGCTGAACCTCGCAGCCGGGGCAGTCGGTCACCACGATATCGGCCCCGGTGGACGCGATGTTATCGATTTTTCGGTCGGCTATCTTCTTGGATAAATCGTAATATTTAACGCTGAAGGTGCCGGCCATGCCGCAGCAGCGGTCGGCGTCCGGCATTTCCACATACTTGATGCCTGATATTGACTTCAGTATCTTCCGGGGCTGCTCCTTGACCCCCAGGTAGCGCCCGAGGTGGCAGGGCTCGTGCCAGGTCACCGTCTTACCCCGGAACTCCTCGGCCACGCGGTAGGCGGACGGCGGCAGCTGTAAGACATCAACCAGGAATTCGGTAATGTCCTTTATCTTGGCTCCAAACGCAGCGTAGTCGCTTTGCCGCTCGCCGCTGTCGGCTAAGAATTTGGCGTAGTCCTTCATCGCCGAGGCGCAGGTGGCGCAGTCGGTAATCACGTAGTCCAGGTCCTTAAAAGCCCTGACGTTGGTATCGGCCATCTTGCGGCCGGTAGCGAAGTCGCCCGCCCCGAGGAATACCGGAGCCCCGCAGCAGCCCTGTCCCCGCGGCACGTGCACCTCCACCCCGTTCCGGGTGAGGAAGCCGATTATCTTCTTGCCCAGCTCCGGAAAAACGTAGTCCGTCATGCAGCCGGTGAAATAGCCCACCGTGTACCTGACGGCCACGCCGGCCGGCGGCTTATTAATCTCCGGGACCTGCTGGCGCAGGAACCTGGGGGCTATCTGGGGGATATGCCGTCCCTGCCCCAGCGCCGAGAGGAAGAAGGAGAGGTGACGGATGGTGCCCTGCGTTCTGGGCAGGAAGATGCCCTGGAACCACGATGCCAGCCTTACCACCCGCCCGAAGAGCCGGCGGCGCGGCAGCAGCCAGCGGAAGATAATGTTATAGGGGAAGGACAGCCCCCGCTGCCTCACCCTGTCCGCCCGGGCGGCGGTAATCACCGAGGGCACCTGGGTGCTGGCCGGGCAGTTCTGGGTGCAGGTCATGCACAGGGTGCACTGGTTGAGCTTTTCCGCCATCTCGTCGGTCAATTCGATGTCGCCGGACTGGAGCGCCCGGATGAGCATGATTTTGCCGCGCGCCACCGCCGACTCCAGCTTCTCCTCCCGGTAAACGGGGCAGGAGGACATGCAGAAGCCGCACTTGGTGCACCGTTCCAGGTCGTCTTTAAACCGGTCAATTTCCTGGAAGTCGAGACTGTCTTTCATTTGAGTTCTACTTAACGCCAGCTATTAATAAAAACGTAACTGTCATAGTCGGGCTTGACCCGACTATCCAGTCCTTGCTTATTACTTCTGGATTCCCGCCTTCGCGGGAATGACATCTTGTGGGGTCGGCTTTAGCTTTCACCATTAGTTTCTTCCCAGATTTTCCCCGGGTTGAGGATATGGTGGGGGTCGAGGACATCCTTTATCTTCTTCATAATCTCGATGGCGGCCGGGTCCATGGCCTTCTTGAGGAAACGCTGCTTCTCCAGCCCGATGCCGTGCTCGCCGGAGAGCACACCCCCTAGCGACAGGGCTATCTCGATAATATCATCGACGCATTTCAGGGCGCGGGCGAAGTGCTCCCTGTCCCGATTGTCCGTGAGCACCGCGGGGTGGAAATTGCCGTCGCCGACGTGCCCGGCGAAGCTGATGGGGACGTCATGGCGGCGGGCGCTCTCCTGGCCGAGCCGGATGAACTCGGCGATTTTATCCCGCGGCACGGAGACGTCCTCGTTGAGGATGGTGTGCGCCAGGTTGTTGATATCGGAGAAGTGGGCGCTCCGGGCCTGCCAGTAACTGTCCCCTTCCGCCCGGTCGGCGGCCACCCTGACCACGGCCGCTGTCTTCCGGCAGACCGCCACGATTTGCTGCGCCTCGGCGGCCACGGCCTCCGGCAGTCCGTCCACCTGGATGAGCAGGATGGCCACGGCATCATCGAGAGTGCCCGCCGGCAGCAACTCCCGGAACTTATCGAAGGTCCAGGTGTCCACGAACTCGACCTTGGACGGCAGGACGCCCCCGGCGATGATGGCCGTCACCGTCTCGCCGGCCACGGCCACGTCGTTGAAAACGGCCACGATGGTCTGGTTGGCCCGAGGCGCCGGCAGCAGCCGCAGCGTTATCCTCGTAATGATGCCCAGCGTTCCCTCGGAGCCGGTGAACAGCATCGCCAGCTCGTAGCCGGTGCGGTTCTTGGGCGTCAGCCCGCCCAGCTTCATGACCTGCCCGTCCGCCAGCACCACCTCCAGCCCCAGAACGTACTGCTTGGCCACCCCGTACTTGAGGCAGGAAGGACCGCCGGAGTTCTCCGCCACCACGCCGCCCATGGTGCAGCCGGCGAAGCTCTGCGGGTCCGGCGGGAAGAACAGGCCCTGTTCGGCCAGCGCCGCCTGGAAGTCCTGCAAAACCACGCCGCACTCCACGGTGGCGTTCAGGTTGGTCCGGCTAATCTCGATTATCCGGTTCATCCGCGCCGTGCCGAGGACGATGCCACCCTTGACCGGGATGGAACCCCCGCTGACGTTAGTGCCACCGCCCCGCGGCGTGACCGGGATACGCTCCGCGCTGGCCAGCTTCATGACTCCGGATACCTGCGCCGTACTTTCCGGCAGCACCACCACGTCCGGCATATGCGACCAAAGCGTGGTGGCATCGTAAGAGTAGGTCAGCAGCTCCTCCGGCGACGTCAGTACGTTATCACCGTGAGTAATTTTTTTCAGTTCAGCGATATACTCCGTTTTTATCATTTTGACCTCTCATCTGGTTGCTGCTCGGGCTGGGGTTGGGAACATGAAGCCCTTTTTCCACAGCCATCCACCCAGGCCCTCACGTTTAATACGGAACATCCGGGACATAGGTGCTCTTTTTAATCTCAGCTCGCATAATGGTTTCGATATCCAATACACCGTCCATGAAGGCAATCTTCTTTAAAATGAAGTCGTAAAGAACTTCAGGAGTAGGAAAATGAATACCAACGATGATGTCAAAACTATTCATTAATGTCATGACTAAATGTACTTCCCGGTACATGGAAAGTTCAGCACAGATATCATTGACTTTGGAGCGGTCAGTTCGCAGAGTGATAAAAGAATTGGCAGGATAACCCAGTTTCGAAGGATTTGGTATCGCCATGATTTTTATGATATTTTCTCTCAGTAAAAAGGCTACTCTTCTCGATACTGTGGCCGAGCTTATTCCCAACTTTTTAGACAAATCAGCGTAGGCTAAGCGTCCGTCCTTCCCGAGTTCCTCAATCACTTTCTGATCGATATCATCGAGTTGCGCCGGTTCATTAGTGGTGGTTGCGTCATCTGCGAACACGCCAAAGTTTCGT
>JBDRFW010000042.1:0-13391 GCA_043818415.1 Chloroflexota bacterium
GCGGCTGTGCTATACTCTTGACAAACAATCGGCTAACTTCTCTTCTCCCCTGGGGCAGGCATCGATTGAGTTCAACATACGCTAAAGTGATTGTAAATCCGGCGGCCGGGGCCGGCCGGACGGGTCGGGAGTGGCCGCGGATAAAGGACCTTTTCAAGGGGTCCGGCCTCCGCTTCGAGCATGACCTGACCGAGGCCCCCGGGCACGCCATCGAGCTGGCCACTGCCGCCGCCCGGAACGGCTACGACATGGTGATATCGGTGGGGGGCGACGGCACCATCAACGAGGTCGTCAACGGGCTCTATAAGTCCGGCGGCATCGGGGAAGCCACCCTGGGCATCGTCAGCACCGGCACCGGCGGCGACTACGTCCGTACCGTGGGCATCCCGCGGGGCTATCAGGAGGCCTGCCGGAAGTTTTTACAACCGCGTCGGCTTAGCGTCGACCTCGGCATGGTGGAATACATTAGTAATGGTCATACTGTAGAGCGACTCTTTGTTAATTTCGCCAGCATGGGCTTCGATGCCGAGATTGTCCGGCGTACCACGCAGCAGTTTAAGGCACTGGGAAGCCTGCCGTCCTACCTGCTGGGGATGCTGGTCACCTTGCTGGCTTACCGGAACCGCGACGTCTCCATCACCATCGACGGCGAGGTGGTCGATAAGCGGGTCTGCACCGTCATCATGAACAACGGCCGCTACGGAGGCGGGGGTATGCTCACCGCGCCCGATGCCCGGGTCGACGACGGCTATTTCGACGTTTTGATTATCGGCGATTTAAGCAAGCCCGACCTCCTCTGGTCGCTGCCACGCATCTACCGGGGCACTCACCTCACCCACCCCAAGGTGACGCTGCGCAAGGCCAGGGAAATAGAGGTGAGGTCGGCGCAGCCGCTGCAGCTGCAGGCTGACGGCGAGCTGCTGGGGCAGGTGCCGGCGCGTTTCCGTATGCTGCCGGCAATACTGAATGTGGTGGTCTGATATGCTGTTACACCTGACCCGGAATAAAATGAAATATCTCCTCGGCGTGCTGATAACCTTCGTCGTCATGGACGGGGTACTCACCGAGGTCCTCATTGATGGGGGAAGGGCGCGGGAAGGTAATCCGCTGCTGGAGCCACTGGTGGGGGAAGTCGGGTTCATGATACTGAAAACGGCCGGTGCCCTGCTGTGCGCCTTTATACTGTGGGATGTCTACCGGCGGCTCCCCAGGGTGGGGGTCATCGCCACGTGGGTCGCGGTAGCCGCCTACGCGGCAATCATTCTCTGGAACTCTAGCCTGTTTCTTCTGCTCTGAGCTCTCCGGCTGCCTGGCCGGCGGGACGCCTCCAGTTGGGAATTACCTCCGGCATGACGTCCGTAAAGACAATCTCCCGCGGCAGCTTGTAGTCGGCCATGCGTCCCTGGCAGTACTGGCGGATTTCCGGCTCGGTGGCCGTCTCCCCCGGCTTCAGGCGCACCAGCGCTTTGACCGTCTCGCCGCGGATGACGTCCGGCACCCCGACGATTCTTACTTCGGCTATCTTGGGGTGCGTCGCCATCACCTCTTCGATGTCCTCGGGAAAGATATTCTGGCCCTTGAGGATGAGCATTTTCCGCTTGCGGCCGGTGATAAAGAGGAAGCCGTCTCTGTCAATCCGGCCGGTATCGCCGGTATGCAGCCAGCCGTGCCGCAGCGCGGCGGCGCTGGCCTCGGGGCGGCGGTAAAAGCCGGTCATGACCGGACCGCGGGCGACTATCTCGCCTTCGCGGTCGGGGGGAAGCTCGTTATCGTCATCGTCGAAAATCTTTATCTCCCAGCAGGGCATCGGCTTGCCCGAGGAGCCCGGCGGGCCGGAGCCGTCGATGGGCGACACGGTAATCTGCGAGACCGACTCCGTCTGGCCGTAGATATCGAGGAGGTTGAAGCCGAAGTGCTGTTTGAAGAGCCGGATAATCTCCACGGGCAGGGGGGCGCCGCCGCTGATGCAGAGTCGCAGCGAGCTTAAATCGTAGGGTATGCCCTCGCGCCGGGCGACGTTTATCATCAGGGCGTAGATATAGGGGACGCCGAGGTACATTGTGCCCTTTTTCCGCTCTACGGCCTCCATGAAGCTGTGGATGGACCGCCCCGTCCCGCTCGCCACCACCACGGTGCTGCCTTTGTACATGGAGGCCAGCAGCACGGCGGTCAGGCCGAACTGGTGGTACATGGGCAGGGCGAACTGCAGCAGCACGTCCTTATCGGTCTGCTCAAAGACCTCGGCGGAGTTGATAGCCTCGGTGCAGACGCTCCGGTGGGAGAGCTCGACGCCGTGGGGCTCCTGGGTGGGCCCCCCGGTGTAGGAGATAACCGCAGTATCCTCCGGAGAAATGGGCACTTTGATGCGCGAGGGCGGATTTTCAGCCTGGATTTGCTGATAGCTGATAGTCCGCTCGTTGCCTTCGGTGTTGACGGCGATAACATGGTCGATTGATTTGAAGCGGGACATCTCCGGCAGCAGGGCGTTCAGGGGCGGGTCCTCCACCGCCAGCACCATGGGAAGGCAGTCGTTGAAGATGCGGGCCAGCTCGTCGGGGATATACCGGGCGTCGAGCGGGACGGCGATGCCGCCGGCCTTGATAATCCCGAAGAATACGGCCACGAACTCCGGGTTGCTGGCCTGAATCATCGCCACGCGGTCGCCCTTCTTCACCCCCATCTTGACGAGGGCGTGGGCCACCCGGTTGGAGTCCGCCTCCAGCTGCGCGAAGTTCACGCGGCGGTCGCCGATGACAATCGCCGTCTTGGCGGCGAAGCGTGCTGCGGCACTCTCCAGCACCGACCTCAGGTCCATCAGTTCTTCAGTAATCTTATTTTTCCTCCAGCACGATTCGGGCGTCCGCGGCCACGGCGCCGTTCCCGGAAGCGATAACGGGATTGAGGTCGAGCTCCCGGACCGCCGGGTTACCCGCCACGAAGGTGGAGACCGCCAGCAGCATGTCTTCCAGCGCGGTGATATCCACCGGCTCCCGGCCGCGCTCACCCTCGAGCACCGGGAAACCCTTGATTTCTTCAATCATCTCGCGGGCGTCCCTCCGGGTCAGGGGCGTCACCCGCAGGGAAATATCCTTCAGGACCTCCACCCAGATGCCGCCGAGGCCGAACATGAGCACCGGGCCGAACTGGGCGTCCCGGGTCATGCCGATTATCACCTCGGTGCCGGGCGCGGCCATAGCCTGCACGGAGAGGCCGTGAATCATGGCCCGGGGGTATTCCCGGGCGGCCTCTTTAAGCATAGCGTCTCCGGCCTCCACGACCTGCTCCGGCGTGGCCAGTCCCATCCGGACGCCGCCGGAGTCGCTCTTGTGGACGATGTCCGGCGAGGCTATCTTCAGGGCCACCGGGAAGCCCAGTTCCCGGCCAATGGCCGCAGCCTCCTGTGGCGTTTTAGCCAGCCGGGCAGGGATGACGTTGATGCCCGCCTCCCCGAGGAGTTCCTTGGACTCCACCTCGGTCAGGACGACTCTGCCTTCGTTCCTGGCTCGTTCGATAATCGCGTGCGCTGTCAATGGAACCATCATCTGGATGAAATGTTAAGGAAAACCAGTCTAGTATAACAAAGAAAAGCCGGTTTTGAAAAGAGCCGCATGAACCGGTTCGGTTTGCACACGGTGATTTGGCTTTACCTCACCCCTGACCCCTCTCCAGCCAGGATTATCTTACCCGGCCTGAGTTTACCGGGCTGGAGAGGGGAGTAGTAAAATAGAGGGGGCAAAGCCCCCTCTTTAAATATCTCCCCCTCGTCCCAAGCGGGGCGTCTAAGAGGGGTGAAACCCCTCTTTCAATTCGTCCCCCTCTCCAATCAAATTATCTTGGGTGAGTATCACTTTGCAGATTGGAGAGGGGGATAAAGGGGGTGAGGATAAAACGGATGAGAAGCGTCTAGCGACCCAATAGAGCCTCGATTTCCTTTTTAGTCAGCCGCCTCACTTCCCCTTCCTTGATATCGCCCAGGTCCAGTCCGCCGATGCGCACGCGTTTCAGGGCCAGGACGGGGTGCCCCAGCCTCTCGAACATGCGGCGCACCTGGCGCTTCCGGCCTTCGTGGATGGTGATGGAGTAATTGAACGGCGACAGCGGGACGGCCTTGACGGAGGCCGGGTGGGTCGGGCCGTCTTCCAGCATAATGCCGCGTTCCAGTCGCCTGATTTCCTCGTTCTTTAGCCTGCCTTTAATCTGCACCAGGTACTCTTTCTCGTGCTCGAAGCGGGGGTGGGTCAGCCGGTAGGTGAGGTCGCCGTCGTTGGTGAGCAGGAGCAGGCCGGTGGTATCGATGTCGAGCCGACCCACCGGGTAGAGGCGGTGGCGGCGGTATTTCGCGGGCAGGACGTCCAGCACGGTGCGGCGTCCCTTCTCGTCGCTGGCGGTGGAAACGACGTCGGCCGGCTTGTTGAGCATCAGGCAGATGACCTCGCCGGGTTTCAGGTCGACCGTCCGCCCGTCGATAGCGACGCTGTCTTTGGTGATATCCACCGGGTGGTTGAAGGACTCGGCCAGCTCCCCCGTTGACCTCCACCCGTCCCTGCTTGACGGCATCGGCCATGCGGCGCCGGGAGCCGATTCCGGCTTCGGTCAGGGCCTTGATGAGGGGGCGGGTGGGCATATTATACATCGCTCCTGAATAATATTAATCTATGATTCACTTCAAGTATAATTCTTACTTATGATAAAGGCCAGCGCCGTTTCGCCTCCCGTTTGACGCGGCGGCGCAACCGTGATAATTTTAATTAGATACACGTAAAAACGGAGGACTCCCTTTCTTGGCAGGCCAGGATTTCCCAGCCCTAAACGAAATCCGGGATATGGCGGAGCGTCACCGGGAGATAATATCCCGGCGCGGCCGGCCGGTCGTCGGCTGGTTTTGCTCCTATACCCCCCTGGAGATAATCGATGCCGCCGGCCTCCATCCCTACCGCATCGTCCCCGAACCGGGCCGGGCCATGACCAGGGCTGACTCCTATATCGACCGAAATTGCTGCCCTTACGTCCGCACCATCCTGGGCGAGGCACTGGATGGCGCCTATGATTTCCTGGATGGGCTGGTGGTGGTCAACTCCTGCGACCCCATGCGCCGCCTTTATGACGTCTGGCGCTACAACATCGAAGGCAAATTCATTCACCTGCTGGACCTGCCCCGCATTGAAACGGAGTCGGCCGTGGCCTACTACAGGGAGTGCCTGCTCGGGCTGGTGGCGGCGCTGGAAGACCGCTTCCAGGTGACCATCTCCGATGCCGCCCTGGCTAAAGCTATCGCCGACCGCAACCGCACGCGGTCGCTACTGCGGGAGCTTTATCTCGCCAACCGGGAGAGCGGGCACCTCCCGGCGGCGCAGCTCCACGGGGTCGTCCGGGCGGGCACGCTGCTTCCTCAGGACGACTTTGCCGGAATGCTGGAGCGACTCCTGGACGAAGTTAAAAACGCCCCGGTCGAGTTTAAAGAAGGCCCGCGACTGCTCATCACCGGCAGCATCATGGACAACCCGCAGATAGTCGAGTTCATCGAGGAGTGCGACGCCAGGATGGTCGGCGACGACCTCTGCAACGGGACGCGGCAGTTCTGGTACGAAATCGAGCCGGATGGCGACCCCCTCGCGGCGCTGAGCCGGCACTACCTCGGCCGCACCCCCTGTCCCCGCATGAAGGACGCCCAGCGGCGGTTCGACCACGTCCTGCGGATGGTCGATGACTTCCGGGCGGACGGGGTCGTCTTTTACACGCTGAAGTTCTGCGACCCCTTCCTTTTCGACGTGCCGTTGCTCAAAGAGCAGCTGGAACAGCGCGGCATTCCCAGCCTGCTCCTGGAAGGCGACTACACGCCGGGGACGCTGGGGCGGGTCAGGACGCGTATCGAAGCTTTTATCGAGATGCTGAGGCAAAATGTTAGGACTGCTTAAGGCGGCGTTTCATCCCGCCGTGGCCCACCGGGTCCTGCGGCGGCCGCTGACCTACGAGCTGCTCGCCAGGCTGGGCAAGAATGCCTACTCGCGCCAGAACAAGCGCGCCCAGGGCATCTGGTTCGACTTTACTTCAAGGGAGATGAAAGCGGCCCTGCGGCGGGAAAACCTGGTGGTCTGGGCCAATGCCTTTTTCCCCTTCGAGCTTCTCCACGCGCTGGGCGTCTCGCCCGTCCACCCGGAGACCATCGCCGCGCTGGCGGCCCGGCTGGGATTGAGCCGGCAGGCCATCAGCTGCGCCGAGGCCGGCGGTTACTCCTCGGATATCTGCTCCTTCTACCGCTGCGCCACGGGCCTGAACATGGAAAACCTGCTGCCGCCGCCGGACCTCGTCATCTCGGCGTCTTACCTCTGCGACGGCGCGGTAAAGTTCTTTCACAATATCGCCAGGTACTACGGCTGCGATTACTTTCTGCTGGACGTCCCTTACCACGACACGGAGAACGCGCGGAAGTATCTGGCCGGGCAGCTGGAGGAGCTGGCGGGTATCATCGCGGCCCGGCAAGGGAAGCGTTTCGACCCCGACCGTCTTACCGGGGCGCTGGAGCTTTCCAACCAGGCGCGCGAATATTTCAGTAAGACCAATGAGCTGCGCCGGGCCTCGCCATCGCCGCTCTCGGGGGACGACGCCATCAGCTACGTCCTGGATATGCAGTTCTTCGGGCCGGGGAGCCGGGCCGGGGCCGATTTCTTCAAAGCCCTTTACGAGGAGGTAAAGACCAACGTCGATAACGGTTACGGGCCGGTGATGCCGGAGAAGCTCCGCCTGCTCTGGCTCCACTACATCCGGCCTTACTACCCCAACGAGGTCATGGGGTACCTGGAAGAGGCGGGGGCATCGATTTGCTTCGGCGAGGCCAACTACGTTTACTGGGAGCCCCTGGACGTGGCCAAGCCCTTCGAGAGCCTGGCGGCCATGGTGCTGGCTAACCCGAGCGGCGGGCCGCTGGAGCGCCGGGCCGGATTGGCCCTGGAACTGGCCGAGAAGTACAACGTGGACGGGGTCATCCACTTCTCCCACTGGGGCTGCCGCCAGAGCTGCGGCGGGGAGTACGTTATCCGCGACCTGATGAAAAAGAAGGGCGTCCCGATGCTGATTCTCGACGGGGACGGCGCCGACAGTCGTAACTACTCCAAGGAGCAGACCCGGCTGAGGCTGGAGGCCTTCCTGGAGATGCTGGAGGCCAAAAAATGATTACGGCCGGCGTGGATATCGGTTCGCTTACCGCCAAGGCGGTGATTTTACAGGACGGCGATATTCTGGGTTACGCCGTGATGCCGGCGGGCGCGGACGTGGGGGCGGTGGCGAAGCGCGCCCTTTCCGCCGCCCTGGACAAGGCGGGGGCTACCCGGGCCGACCTCGCGGCGATTGTCTCCACCGGCTACGGACGGGCCAAGGTGCCGCTGGCCGGCAAGACCGTCACCGAGATTACCTGCGATGCCAGGGGGACGCACCACCTCTTCCCGGAGGCCAGGATGGTCATCGATATCGGCGGGCAGGACAGCAAAGTTATCAGCCTCGACTCCGAAGGGAGGGTCGTCGACTTCGCCATGAACGACAAGTGCGCCGCCGGCACCGGCCGTTTCCTGGAGGTGATGGCCCAGGCCCTGGAGATAGAGCTGAGCCAGCTGGGGCCGGTCTCCCTGAAGCACAAGAAGTCGGTGGTCATCAGCAGCATGTGCACCGTCTTCGCCGAGTCCGAGGTCGTCTCCCTGATTGCCGAGGGCTACGCCCGCGAGGACATCCTCAACGGCCTTCACCAGGCCGTGGCCAGCCGCATCGCCGCCATGGCGCGGGGGCTGCGCGTGCCGAACGAGGTCATGCTGGGCGGCGGCGTGGCCAAGAACACCGGCGTGGTGAAAGCGCTGGAGCAGAACCTCAAGGTGAAGGTGAAAGTCCCCCCCGAGCCGCAAATCGTGGCCGCCTTGGGCGCCGCCATCTCCGCACAGGAAATGGCCTCGCGCTGACCTTCAGGGGTATTCAATTCAAGGGATTGACGTGACATTGGATGTGGTTTACCCTTCAAGTCAAGGAGGATACATGGATAACGCAGAATTGACTGAACTTGTGAAAGAGAAGGCACTCCAGATAGGTTTTGACCTGGTCGGGATTGCTGACGCCAACGACCAGCAGTTCGCCCATGCTCCGGAAGGCCATAAGCCCACGGAATATCTGCCCGGCGCACAATCGGTCGTGGTCGGTGGGAGGGAAGTCCTCGACGAGATTTTACAGACCACACCGGGTCCCATATACTCCAAACACTATACACAATTAAACACGTGGCTCCTCGAGGGGGCTGACTTGCTGGCGAAGTTCATCCGACGTCATGGTTTCAAGGCCATATGGTTTCCGGAAACGGATGACTATCACTATCTGGATTCGCAGCGTACCAGGAACGTGAAGGTCTTTTCGCCTTCATTCTCCCATATCAGCGCCGCGACGGCGGCCGGGCTGGGGGTGAGGGGTAAGATAGGGGTGGTGCTGACGCCCCAGTTCGGGCCGCGTCAGCGCTGGATTTCGGTCGTAACGACGGCGCCCCTTGTCCCGGATGCCAAATTCAAAGGTGAGCTATGCCTGGACAGGATTAAACCGGGCACGTGCGGGAGCAAGTGCATCGAGGTCTGCCAGGAACGGGCGAGCGGCGCGCTCAAGCCCTGGCCAGAAGAAGGCGGCGTAGACATGTTCCGCTGCAACTTTGCCATTCTTAAAGCCAGGGGGTCGGCCTGCGGGATGTGTATCAAGGTCTGCCCGGTCGGAAAGCTGTAGAGAAGTAAAGGGCGCAGTCATAAACAGGGGGGCGGTAATGCCCCCCGGTTGTGTTTTCATGTCCTGGTCACCTGGCAGAGCTGCGACTTGCACGGGATGAACCCGGAAATCGGGTCGAGGTTGACGTCGTCCACCAGCTGGTTGACGTTGGCCTCGCCGGGCCAGTGGTGGGGCAGGGAAACCACCCCGGCCAGGATGGTATCGGTCACATTGGCCTTCATCCGGATGCTGCCCCGCGGCGAGCTGATGGTCACCGTATCGCCGGACCTGATGCCGCGGGGGGCGGCGTCGGCGGGGTTAATGTCAACGAGCGGCTCCGGCATCAGCTTCCGCAGCTGGGGAATGTTCCGGTACTGCGAGTGTGTGTAGGCCATCACCCTGGCCCCGGAGGTCATGACGAGCGGGTAGGACTTTGCCAGGTCAGGCCGGCTCACCGGGCTTTCCGCGGGTTCCTTGTAAACCGGAAGCGCTTCCAGGCCCTGCGCCGCCAGCGCGCTACTGGCTATCTCCACCTTACCGGAAGGCGTCTGGAAACCCGCCTTCTCGTAGTGTTTCTCCGGCCGGGGCGGGAGGGGGAGCTTCACGCCTTCCGGCCTCTCCCGGAGGTCGGCGCAGGTGACATTAAGCGGCTCCAGGATGTAGTCCGTGCATTTCTCGAAGTCGCCATCCCAGAAAAGGTCGCCGAAACCCAGCCGCTGCGCCAGCGCGGCGTAGATATCCCACTCCGTGCGGCACTCGCCTACCGGCGCGATGGCCGGCTCGATGAGCCGGGCGTAGCCGCCGAAGTCGGAGAGGAAGATGTGACGCTCAATCCACGACGCGATGGGCAGGACGACGTCGGCCAGCTGCGTCCCCGGCGTCTGGAAGTACTCGGTCACGGCAATGAAGTCGAGCTTCTCGAGGTTGTTCATCAGGCGGTTTGAGTTGGCGAAGAACTGGAGGTCAAGTCCCGCGGCGAACATGGCCTTGAGCGGGTAGGGCCGGCCGCTCTCAATCTGGTCGGCGATGGCGTTGGACTGCATCTCGCGGTAGCGTTTCGTCCATATCGGGAAACGCGCCGAGCCGATTCCCGGGGGCATATCGGCCACTCTTTCGTGGAGGGTGATGTCGTTGGTGAGGGGGAGGGAATAGGTGCTGAAGCGGTTGCCGCCGGCCACCTCGAAGTTGCCGGTGATGGCCGCCAGGAGGATGACGGCGCGGTGGTTCTGCACGCCGTTGGAGTGGTGGGTGGTGGCGTTAGCGCTGAGGTGGACTTTCGCCGGTCTGGTGGTGGCGTAGAGACGGGCCGCTTCCCTGATTTTGGCGGCGGGCACCCGGGTTATTTCTGCCACTCGCTCCGGGGTGTATTCCTTCACCAGCTCCTTCAGCCCGTCGAAGCCCGCCGTCCACTTTTCGACGAACTCTTGGTCGTGGAGGTTTTCGCCGATGATAACGTTCATGAAGCCCAGCGCCAGGGCGCCGTCGGTGCCGGGCCGCAACTGCAGGTGGATATCGGCGCGGGCGGCCAGGGCAGTGCTCCGGGGGTCAACGACGATGAACTTCACGCCCCTCTCCCTGGCTTCGAGGTTGTCTTGCCAGGCCTTGGCGGAGGATATCACGCCGGCGCCCCAGACCAGCTTGCATTTCGTCTCCGGCTCGACGCTGGCGCTGGAGGCCGTCAGCGTCGAGTAGTCGGCGCCGTAGGTCAGGTTGGAGGCAATCCAGGTGCCGGAGAAGCAGTTGCTGCTCTCGGTGCAGTAGTTGGGCGACCCGAAAGCATGGGTCAGGCGGTGGAAGTAGGGGCGGGGCTCCTTGGTATAGGCTATCCAGAAGACCACCGATTCCGGACCGTACCTGTCCTTGGCTTTCTGGAGATTATCGGCCACGGTGTCCAGCGCCTCGTCCCAGCCGATGCGCCGCCACGACCCGTTGGCGCGTTTGACCGGGTGCTGGAGGCGGTCGGGGTGGTAAACAAAGTCTAGCTGGGCCTTCCAGCGGGGGCAGTAGGCTACCCTGGGGTCGGCCAGCTCAATATTAATGGCTTTACCGTCCCGGACGTGGATTCGGGTGGGGCAGGAAGCGGTGCACATGTAGCAGATGCCGTCTTTGACTTCTACCGACTTCGCCATGATACCGTTCTCCCCTTCAATCGTTATACGAGGCAGCCCTCGAGCCTACTATATCACTTTCTCCCTTATTATACCATCATGTAGTAAAGACGCGGCTGTGATATAATGATAGCACAGTATTATTGCGGAGAAGTCGATACTGAGAGGAATAGAGCTAGCCCGTAAAGCCGTGGAGGTCGCCAGCGACAAGCAGGCCAGCAACATCGTCTTGCTGGATGTGCGCAGTATCTGCAGCTTTACGGACTTTTTTGTTATCTGCGCCGGCGAAAGCCAGCGGCAGATACGCACCATCTACGATGAAATCATGCAGGACCTGAAGAAGGAAGGCACCGCGCCGCACCACTACGAGGGCACGTTCGACTCCGGGTGGCTGCTGCTCGACTACGGCGACGTCATCGTGCATATCTTCGGGGCTGACGAGCGGGCGTACTACAAACTAGACGAGCTCTGGCAAGAGGCCGCGACGGTTCTCAGGATTCAGTAAGCCCTTGCGGGAAAATCTCTTTCCCGGAGAAGAAGAGCGCTATCTCTTTCCCCCCGTTTTCCACGGAATCGGAGGCGTGCGTCGCGTTGCGCTGGACGTCCAGCCCCAAGTCGGCCCGTATCGTGCCCTTCTCCGCTTTAGCGGGGTCGGTGGCCCCCATAATCTTCCGGATACGCTCCACGGCGTCCTCCCCCTCGAAGACGGCGGCCACGATGGGGGTGGAAGCGATATACGCCACCAGGTCCCTGAAGAAGGGCTTATCCCGGTGCACGGCGTAGTGCCGCTCCGCCAGCGACCGGTCCATGTGCAGCATCTTGAGTGCCAGCAGCTTCAGCCCCTCCTCCTGGAGTCGGCCGATGATTACGCCGGCCAGTCCCCGCTGCATGGCGTCGGGCTTGATGAGTACCAGAGACCTTTCCATCTTCAGCTCCTGAATAAATTTTATTCTTTAGCCGGTGTTGCCGCGGAACAGTCCGGCCAGGGCCTCGACGCCGACCTTCTCCAGCGAGTCCACGATGAGGTCGGCGTTTTTCAGGCTGTCCCGGGAGTGGCTGTTGGTCACGGCCACGCACTTCATGCCGGCCCGGTGGGCGGCGGCCACCCCGGCGATGGCGTCCTCGATGACGATGCAGCTTCCGGGGTCCACGCCCAGCTTTTCGGCGGCCAGCCGGAAGACCTGCGGGCTGGGTTTGCCCTCGGGCACCTCCGTGCCGGCGGCGATGGCCTGGAAACAGCCTTCGATGCCGAGCCCGCGCAGGATGATTTCGATGTTCTCCGGGGGCGCCGAGGAGGCGATGGCCGACTTTATTCCCCGGCGGTTGAGGGATTTTATCAGCTCGATGGCCCCCGGCAGCGCCCTGATGTTAGCGCCGACCCTCCGGCGGTAGCTCGCCTGCTTGGCGTCGGTGATGGCGTCGAACTCTTCTTTAGAAATATCATAACCGAGGGCATCGTAGATTATCGTGTCGTGCCGCTGGCCGAAGTGCCGCATGAACTCCTCCCGGCTGTATTCCACCCCCCTCTTCCCGAAGACCTCGCGCCAGGCCTGGTAGTGGTACTCGCCGGTATCGGCAATCACCCCGTCGAGGTCCCAGAGGACCGCCTCCAGCCGGTTATTTTTTAGCAAGGGCGGACTCCTCGATGATGAACTGCTTGGAGTGGCCCTCGGCGACCACCGTGCCGTCCTTGAGGCTGATTTCCGCCTGGCTTTCCAGCAGTTTCCGCGTCTGCCGGGTTATCCGGGCGGTGATATAGAGCGTCTGCTCCACCTTGACCGGCTGGCGGAGCCGGATGTTCATGGTAGCGGTAATGCAGGTGATTCCGTTGAGAAACCCGGCATTGTTCATCGCCTCGTCCAGTATCAGCGAGAGGATGCCGCCGTGGACGAGCCCCGGCCACCCCTGGAAGACCTTTTCGGGCTTAATTTCAGCCTTGAGAATATCGTCCTCCAGCCTGAATTTCAGCTTCAGCCCGATGGGGTTGTGCTCGCCGCACCCGAAGCAAAAGTTCTTATGGATATCGGTATCGATGGATACTTTCGGCAGGGCTACCATAGACCTATCTCCGTTCTCTCGTTCTTTTAAAAATGCCGCCATCCCGTCCGGCCGGTCTTGATGGCCCGGCTGGCGGCGTTAACGAGGTCGATATGTCCCGGTTTATCCCCGGTGATTTCGCCGATGACGGTCACCGGGCAGGCCATCGCCGCCCCGGCTTTGTCAACGATGTCCGCGGCGCCGGTAAAGAGCAGCTCGTAGTCCTCCCCGCCGCCCAGCGCCAGCTCCAGCGCCTTCTCCCCAAAGCTGTTCTTTACCATCTTGTGGACCGGAAGTTTATCGGCGTGGACGCGGGCGCCGACGCGGCTCGCCCCGCAGATATGGCGGAGGTCGGCGACGAGCCCGTCGCTGATATCGATGGCCGTGGTAATGCCGTTCTCAATCAGCACCCTCCCCTCGTCCAGGCGCGGCACGGGGTGAAGAAAAGCGTCCCTTAAATCTACGGTGACCTCCGGCTCAAACGCGAGCTTTTTCGTCCGCTGCTCCAGTCCGGCGGCGGCGGTG
>JBDRFW010000043.1:0-15562 GCA_043818415.1 Chloroflexota bacterium
CTGCTGGTTGGTCTGGAGCTGCTTGAGCCGGTTGGCCTCGAAGCGGACCTGGGTCTCTTCCGAGGATACCCGGTAGACCTCCGCCTCCTCGGCCACCTTTTGGGCCCGGGCCAGGACTTCTTCCATTCACTTACCCCCGACTAGGCAGCGCCGGATGCGGATGTGGGGGCTGCCGTTGGAGACGGGCAGGGGCATCTGTCCCCCCTTGCCGCAGCCGCCGCCCTGGTTCATGTCAAGGTCGTCGCCGATGGCGTCGATGTTCTGGAGGGTGCTGAAGACGTTGCCGGTGAGCATTACCGGCCGCAGCGCCTCGGTGATTTTACCGTCGCGTATCATGTAGGCCTCGCCGGCGGAGAAGGTGAACATCTCCATACTGGTCATGCCGCCGTACCAGTTTTTGGCGTAGATGCCCTCCTTGATACCGGCGAGCATCTCCTCGAAGGAGGTCGTGCCCGGCTCGATGTAGGTGTTGGTCATGCGCACGATGGGCGGGTAGCGGTAGCTGAGGGCGCGGGCGTTGCCCGTGGGCTGTTCCTTCATGCGGGCGGCGGTCTCCCGGGAGTGCAGCCGGCCCACCAGCTTGCCCTCGCGGATGAGGTAGGTTTTGACGGCGGGGACGCCCTCGTCGTCGTATTTGTAGCTGCCGCGCAGTCCCGGCTCGGCGGCCGAATCGACGATGTTGAGGTGCTGGCCGCCGAACTGCTTGCCGAGGGTCATCACTTCGCGGAGCCGCTCGTTCTCGTAAACGAAATCGGACTCGGACAGGTGGCCGAAGGCCTCGTGCACGAAGACGCCCGCCAGCACGGGGTCGAGAATCACGGTATACTCGCCGCCCCTGGCCTGCGGTGCCGCGAGAAGCGCCACGGCGTGACGGGCCATTTCGCCGACCTGCCCGCGGAGCCCTTCGATGGCGGCGAAGTCCCCCCGGCTCCCCAGGCTGAGCCCCACCTGCTGTACCTCACCGTCTTTGGCGGCGATGGCTGCCAGCCGCAGGGAGACATCGGCGCGGGACTGGTCGATGAAGCTCCCCTCCGAGTTCAGGAAGATGACCCGCTTATGACTGTCCATATAGCCGATGGTGGAGGTCTGTATCTGCGGGGTGCTCCAGATAATCTCGTTGTACTCGTCCAGGCGGCGCTTCTTCTCTGCCAGGGGGATGGTCACCGGGTTTTTAGCCGCGCCGTCCGGTACCCGGGCGGTGACCGGCACCACCCCGGCCAGTCGGCTCTTGCCGTGTCCGGCGGAGCGGGCCTGCTCCACGGCCATCGCCACGCGGTCGGCCAGGTTCTCCAGGCTGTTGAAGCTGGTGAAACCCCAGCCGCCCTTCACCAGGGCCCGCACGTTGCCGCCGCTGGCGGCGGCGCGCCCGATTGATTCCAGGCCCCGGCCGCGGTAGGTGATATGGCTCGTCTGGCTCTCCTCCAGCCGCGCCTCGAGGTAGTCCGCCCGGTGCTTCTTCAGTTGCTCCCGCAGGCTTTCCGCCACGGCTTCGATTTCCGGCATCAGCGATATCCTCGTTGTGTGTGTGGGGGGGATAAAGGGGCTTACAGTTAGGAGTTTAGCGGACATACCGGGGAAAGTCAATTTGGCGTCGGACCCGGTTGTCTGTCATTACGAGGAGCCTGCGACGAAGTAACCTCTATAATAGCCGCGCGGGATTGCTTCGCCTCGCTCGCAATGACTGCCAGACGCGTCCCGCCTTGACACGTATCCGCTGAATATTTTAAACTATAGAGGAATTTTCTTCTCAGGTAGTGCCCCCTTCCATTCCGTCGGTTAGAACAGGTGCGCAGTCCGGAACGTCCATACCAGCAGGGAGGAGATAAGACCGTGACTTACAATACTTTGCTCTACGAAAAACAGGATGGTATCGGCACCGTTACCATCAACCGCCCCGCCTCATTGAACGCCCTCAACGCCGAGGTCTTTGCCGAGCTCTACCGGGTCTTCGAGGAGATTGAAAACGACGCCGCGGTGCGGGTGGTCATCCTCACCGGCGCCGGCGAGAAGGCCTTCGTGGCCGGCTCCGATATCACCGAGATGGCGCCGCAGAACAGCCTGGAAATCACCCGCTTCGTGGCGAAAGTGCGGCAGGCCTCCGACCGTATTTACACGCTGAGCAAGCCGGTCATCGCCGCCATCAACGGCTACGCCCTCGGCGGCGGCCTGGAGGTGGCCATGTGTGCTGACCTCCGCATCGCCGCGGAGAAAGCCCGCTTCGGCCAGCCGGAAATCAACGTGGGCGTTATCCCGGGGGGCGGCGGCACGCAGCGGCTCACCCGGCTCATCGGGATGACCCGCGCCAAGGAGCTGCTTTACACCGGGGACATGATTGACGCCCCCACCGCCCTCAGCTACGGCCTGGTCAACAAGGTGGTGCCGCTGGAGAGCCTGATGACCGAGGCTAAAGAGCTGGCCAAAAAGCTGCTGACCAAGAGCGGCCGGATCCTGGAGCTGATGAAGATGTCCGTCAACAGCGGTGCCGGCATGAGCCTCCCGGACGCCCTCGACTACGAGGCGCAGTGCTTCGCCCTCTGCTTCGCCGCCGAGGACCAGAAAGAGGGCATGAAGGCCTTCATGGAGAAGAGGAAGGCCGAATTTAAGAACAGGTAATGACACCGCAGAAGGAGGTTGGCTATCGTGGCAATTAAAAACGTATTCGTCATCGGGGCGGGCGTGATGGGCAACGGTATCACCCAGGTTATTGCCGAGGCCGGCTACAGCGTGACCATGGCCGATATCAAGGATGAGTTCGTCCAGCGGGGCCTGGCCGCTATCGGCAAGAGCCTCGACCGCAAGATTAAGAAGGGCACCATGACGGAGGACGAGAAGGCCACCGTGATGGGCCGCATCAAGACCACCCTGGACAACAAGGACGCTAATAGTGCCGACCTCGTTATCGAGGCTGCGCCGGAAGTGCTGGAATTGAAGCAAAAAATCTTCAAGCAGCTCGATGAGGTATGCAAGCCCGATGCTATTCTGGCCACCAATACCTCGTCGCTACCCGTCAGTGCCATCGCTGGCGCCACCCGGCGGCCGGAAAGGGTCGTCGGCATCCACTTCATGAACCCGGTGCCGGTGATAAAGGGAGTGGAGGTAATTCCGGGGGCGAAAACTACGGGAGACATCGTGGCAGCCAGTAAGGAGTTCGTGAAAAGCCTGGGCAAGGAGCCCTGCGAGGCTAAAGACCTCGCCGGCTTCATCGTCTCCCGCCTGGTGGACGTCCTCATGAATGAGGCTATCCGCTGCGTCATGGACGGCAACAAGCCGGAAGAGGTGGACAAGGCCATGAGGCTCTGCTGCAACTTCCCCATCGGTCCGCTGGAGCTCTGCGACCTGGCCGGCGCTGACATTGTCCTGCACGGTACGGAAACGATGTATGCCGAGTTTGGCGAGCGCTGGGCACCGGCACCGTTGCTGAAAACCATGGTTCAGGAGGGTAAACTCGGGCGCAAGACCGGCCGCGGGTTCTACGACTATACCCAGAAATAATATTTACGAGCGAAAGGACGTAAAATGGCAGATAAAAATGATGTTGTCATCGTGGGAGCGGTGAGGACGCCCTTCGGCAGGTTCGGCGGCTCACTGCGGGACATCGATTACTATGAGCTGGGCGCCATCCCCATGCGGGAGGTCATCAAGCGCACCGGCGTCACCCCGGATACCGTTGACGAGGTCTTCTGGGGCGTCGGCGATACCTCCGCCTGCCGCGACCCCTATACTCCCGTCGCCGCCCGGCAGTCGCTCATCAAGGCCGGGCTTCCCCACGAGACGGTGTCCATCTCCTTCGATATGGCCTGCGTCTCCGCCATGCACGCCGTCAAGCTGGCGGCCATGGAGATGAAGGCCGGCGAAATCGAGGTCGCCATCGCCGGCGGCGCCACCTCCTTCGGGCAGTCGCCCCTGGTGGTGCGCGGCCTGCGCTTCAACGGCTACCGCCTGACCGACGTCAAGATGGAAGACCCGCTGGTGGCCCTCGGCTACAAGGACTTCAACCCCGTTTCCGTGGACAGCGACAACGTGGCCCATGAGTACGGCTTCACCCGCGAGGACATGGACGAGTGGGCCGTCCGCAGTCACACCAACTACGGCAACGCCTGGAACGCCGGGAAGTTCAAGGACGAGATAATGCCCCTGGAAATCCCCCAGCCCAAGGCCGAGCCCAAGACGCTGGACATCGACGAGCAGTACCGCCCCGGCACCAACATGGAGGGGCTGGCCCGATTGAAGCCGGTTTACAACACCCGCGCCATCACCGCCGGCAACGCCCCCGGCCTCAACGATGGCGCCACGGCCATCCTGCTGATGACCCGTAAAAAGGCGGAAGAGCTCAAGCTGGAGGTCCTCGGCACGGTGGTGGCCTCGGTATCGCTGGCCATCAACGCCAGCCGCATGCCGGAAGGCCCCGGTTTTGCCATGCTGAAGTGCCTCGGGAAGGCGGGCCTGACCCCGGACGATATGGCCGTCATGGAGATTAACGAGGCCTTCGCCTGCGTGCCGCTGGTATCCATGAAGGTGGCCGCCGAAGGCGACGATAGCAAGTACAAGGCCATCATGGAGAAGATGAACGTCAACGGCAGCGCCATCGCCATCGGGCACCCCAACACCGCCAGCGGCGCCCGGCTGGTCATGAACCTGATGTACGAACTGCGGCGGCGGGGTGGCGGCTACGCCATGGGCGCCATCTGCGGCGGCCTGGCCCAGGCCGACGCCTGCATCGTTAAGGTAGAATAGACCGGTGATAAACACCTCGCCGGTTTTAATATAGCAAAAGGAGGGTGCCATGGACATTTCTAAATATCGCGTCGACGGCAAGGTGGCCATCGTCATCGGCGGCGCGGGAGACATCGGCAAGGCCATCGCCGAGACCCTCTCCGGCGCCGGCGCCAGTGTGGTTATCAGCAGTCGGAAGCAGGAGAACCTGGACAAAGCCGCCGGCGAAATCGTCGCCAAGACCGGCGGTAAGGTACTGGGCATCGCCTCGCACATTGCCAAGCTGGACCAGCTCAAGACCCTGGTGGAGCAGGTGATGAAGGAGTTAGGCCGGATTGACATCCTGGTCAACAGCTCCGGCTCCAGCTTCATGGTGCCCCTTACCGAGATGGAGGAATGGCAGTGGGACTCGGTGATGAATGTCAACGTCAAGGGGCCGTTCTTCATGGCCAAAGAAGTTGCGCCCATCATGAAGGAGCAGGGCGGGGGCAGCATCATCAACATCACTTCCTACATGGGCGTCCGCGTGGAAGAGTCGCTCGGCGCCTACTGCATCAGCAAGGCCGCCGTGATGCACATGACCCGCGTCATGGCCAAGGAATGGGGCAAGTGGAACATACGGGTCAATGCCATCGCTCCCGCCTGGGTGCACAGTCACCTGGCCGACCCGTTCCTGCAAATGCCGGGGGTCAACGACAGGATGCTGGCCCAGACCGTTATCGGGCGCTTCGGAGAGCCCGACGACGTGGCGGCCATCGCCCTGTACCTGGCGTCTGATGCCGCCGCCAATACGACGGCCGGCATCTTCCCGCTCGATTACGGCATGCTCACTTAGTCGATAGTTTTACTTGTCAGAGAAGGAGGCAGAGAAATGTCTTTAAAGGGTAAATCGGTTATCGTTACCGGCGCCCGGCAGGGTCTGGGCAAGTCTATCGCCCTGGGCATGGCCGAAGCCGGGGCCGACCTGATTATCTGCGACCGCGTCACGGACGACGGCAAGCTGGACGAGACCGCCGGAGAGATTGAAAAGCTCGGCAGCAAGACCCTGTCCCTGGGCGGCGATATCACCGTGGAGGACGATGTCAACAACATCGTCAACAAGTCGCTGGAGAAGTTCGGCAAGATTGACGTGCTGGTGAACAATGCCGGCGTCACCTCCACCGATTCCTTTCTTGATGTTCCTTACCGCCGCTGGCGGCTGATTCTCTCGGTGAACCTGGACGGCACCTTCCTCTGCTCCAAGGTGGTCCTGCCCCACATGCTGGAGAAGAAGAGCGGCACCATTATCAACGTGTCGTCGATACTGGCCCACCAGATACGCATGAACATCGCCTACGGCGTCACCAAGGCCGGCGTGGAACGTTTCACCCTCGGCCTGGCCCGGGAGATGCGGAAGGAGGAGGGCATCGCCATCACCTGCATCCGGCCGTATTTCGTCAAGACGGACGTGGTTATGGGCTTCATGAAGGGCCGCGATATCAGCGACTTCGAGGAGCCGATTATCTGGCAGAAGTATCCGGCCATGCTTGCCGGCTGCCCCGCGCCGGAGATAACCGGCAAGATATGGGACAAGGCCGCCCTGGAAGAGAAGTTCGGCAAGGTAGAATAGGGCTCAGCCCTTTAAATAGATTTCCCTGGCCAGCGTCTTGCCGCTCGCGGTGAGGAACACCGTGTCGATGATGCCGGCCAGCTTGTTTTTATCCTTGATGTCGAACTCATCCTTCAGGTTCACCAGCCAGTCGGCGTCGTAGAGCACCTTGAAGTTCACCGTATTGATTTTGCCCGGGCTGTGGTGGTGGCCGATGATAGCGCAGATTTCCTCGATTTGCCCCTTCTCGAAGCCGAGCCCCGTTAAAATCCGCCGGGCTATCGGCGGGCCTTCCTTCTCCTGGTACTTGCCGCCGGAGTTGTTATACTTCCTCTCCGCCTCGTGAATCCCGATGTCGTGCAGGACGGCCGCCCCGGTGACGACGGGGTGGTCGCCCCCCTCCGTTGCCATCAGCCGCTCCGCGTAATCGGTCACCCGCCGGGCGTGGTTGATGCGGCGCTCGTCCCCCCCGAAGTAGCCCTCCATGGCCCGCAGCAGGGCCTCCTTGATAGTATCCATTTTTATTCCTTTCACCGCCGGCCGGAGTAGAAAATCGGCAGTAACAGCAGGGCGGCCATCGAGGAGACGACCATCGCCACCCACATCACGGAGGCGGCCTGGGCGTGGATACGCAGCGGCGAGAAGAACAGGGCGGTGAGCCCGATGCCCAGCCCGAAGGCGTTGGCCAGCACCGGGCGCGAGACGGTGCCGAGGGCGGAGCTGACCGATTCCTCCCGGTTGAGGCCGCGTCCCCGGTAGTAGTAGACCCCGGAGAGGAGGTGGATAGAGTAGTCCACCCCCACGCCGATGGCGATGGCCGAAAGGTTGGCGGTCATGACGTTAATCTGGAAGTTGGTCATGGCCAGCATCCCCAGGATAGCGGCGATGGTCAGAGCGATGGGCAGCAGTCCCGCCAGGGCGGCCGTGATGCGGCGCAGTGTCACCCAGAGCATGAGAAAGATAAGCACCAGCGCCAGGCCCAGGCTCTGGACCTGACTCTTCACCACCAGCCGGTTTATCTCGTTGAAGAGCATCGGCATGCCGGTGATAATCCGTATCGTGTCGCCATGCGCCGCCACGAACTCACCGAGGTAGCGGATGTCCTCGGTGGTCAGCTCTTCGGTGCGGACAATCATCTTGAAGCCGTCCCCGGAGACCAGCGTGCCCAGCTCGTCGCTGCCTATCTGGGCGAGCATCGTACGGGCGAAGGTCGGGTTGGACGGATAGGCGTCCTGACCCGTGGCCATCCGGTTTATCCCCACCAGCAGGTCGAAGACGGAGAAGGCACTCTTGATGCCGGGGACCTCCTCCAGTTCCCGCTCCGTTTTCAGGATGCGTGCCGCAAAATCGCCGTCGAACAGGGCGTCCTGTCCCGTCGGAGAGATTATCTCCCCGGTGAGGGGTATCGCCCCGCCGAAGGACTTCTCCACCCGGCTGAAGGTCTGCCTTATCTCCGAGCTCTCCTTGAAATAGGTCAGCTGGTTGGACTCCACTTCCAGCTTGGGAATGTAAACGGCGGAAACGATGAAGATGGCGGCGAAAATGACGGGTATGATGACCCGGTGCCGCGATGCGCGGAGTATCAGGTTGGGGAGCCGGTTGTTCTCCACGTGGGCGGGCGGCGCCGGTATATTCACCCGGGATAGCACGGCGGGGAGGAAAAAGAGGGAAATGAAACCGGCGTAGCCGATGCCCAGGGTCACGAAGATACCCATGTGGCGCATCGGCACCAGCTCCGTCCAGGCCAGGGAGGCGAAGCCGGCCATGGTGGTTATCGTGGCCAGGAAGATGGGCGTGCCCACCATGCCCAGGGTGGCGATGGTCCGCTCCCGGCGGTCGGGGTAGCTGGCGATGTTTTCCAGGTAGTGGCTGACGTAGTGCAGCCCGTAGGCGGAGCCGATGACCAGGATGAAGAGCGGACTCAGCACCGTCAGCAGGTTGAGCTGCTGGCCGCTCCAGAATATCGTCCCGAAGGTCCACAGCGCCGCGAACCAGGCCGGAATCATGGAGAGGATGGTGAAGCGGAAGCTCCTCAGGGCAGCGTAGAAGACCGCCAGTACCAGGAGAACGGCGCAGGGGGGCAGGATGGCCAGTATCAGGATGAGGTATCCCCACATGGTGTCCTTGATGACCTCGTTGCCGGCCAGGGAGAGGTTCAGGTCGCTGTATCCGGATAGCTCCTTGAGCGCAGCGATTACCTCACGGGCGGGGGCTTCCACCGCCAGGCTGGCGACGATGATGCCGGCATGGCCGTCCGCCGCGAGAAACTGGTCGGTAAGAAAATACCGGTTCTCGATGAAGTCCCGGAGGGCGGTGTAGTTCTCCTGGATGTATTTCTCGTCGACCGCCGTGACGCCGGCGCCGGCAATCACCTCCGGCGGGATGAAGCCCTGGACGCGGGCCACCCCGGAGACGGCGGCTATCTCGTTCTGGAGCCGGAAGACCTCCAGGAGGCTCTCCTTATCGCGGAGCGAGCCGTCCTTCTCGACGAGCACGGAGATGGTCTCGCCGCTCTCGTACTTGGCGTTGAGGGCGTGGTACTCGTCCGCCTTGGGATTGCCCTTGGAGAAGAAAGCCAGGAAGTCCGTATCCAGGGTGAAGCGGGAGAGGGAAACCAGGGAGGTCAGGTTAACGATGATAACCAGGGCGATGACGATTCGGGCATGGTCAGAGACAAAACCGGCGATTCTTTTCAAAGGATAGTCCTTCCCGGGGCTGCAGGATCAGGAGGTAATTTATTATATTATAAGCAAAGGCGGGGCCGCCGACAAGGGTCACACGTTAACCGGCGGGCCTCCGCGTTGTCATGCCATCTCAGGATACCGGACCGCTAGCTCTTCTTGGCCGCCTTCAATGCCAGGTAAAAGGCCGCCCCGCCCAGCACCGCCGCGGCCAGCAGGATGAGCCACCACGAGCTCTCCAGGAATCCTTGGTCCGACGCCCCCGCCGTGGAAATCTTGGTGGGTTTCTTCGAGACCACGGGGACCTCCAGGGACAGCGTGGTTATGGTGGTGTTGTTGGCTTCGTTGCTTTCCAGGACCAGCCCGTCGACGTCGATGATGCCGTTGATTTCGTGGGCGCCCGGTGTGGCGGACCAGATGAAGTCCCGCGTCACCGGGGTGCCCACCACCACCTCTTCTATCTCGGCATACCCCAGGGAGGCGCCGTCGAGGCGCAGCTCGACTCGCGAGTTAGCCGCCTTGGTCCGGCCCTGGTTCTCCACCTCGACGGTGATGGTGACGTTTTCCCCGGCGGCGAATTTCTCCGGCGACCAGGTAATTGATTTCACGATGAGGTCGGGCGCGATGGTGGAGAAGGACAGGGTCTTGCCGTTGTTGGTCTCGTCAATCTCGGTCACGTCGTTATCGGCATCGGCGGTCAGACTCAGGATATGGCTGCCCGCCCCGAGGTTGGCAAAGAGTTTTACGGTAAGCGCGGCCCCGGGCAGGATAGGCTTGATATCCACGGGGACGCCGGGGTTGTCGTTGATGGAGTAAGATAGTTTAGAGCCGCCGGCGGCGGTGCTGCCCCGGTTCTCGATGGTGACGGTAAAAGTCACCATGTCCTTCATCCGCGGGTCGTCGATATACCAGCCGACGCCCTGGATGACCAGGTCGGCCGTCAGCGTCCCGAAGTTCGCCTGCTTCTCGTTATTGGTCTCGTCGGACTCGGTGACGCGGTTGCCGGTATCGGCAGCTATCCTGATAACGTGAGCGCCCGCCTTGGCGGTCCAGGCGAAGGTCGGGGCGGATGTGCCGCCGGGACCCATCTCCGGCAGCGACCAGGTGCCGGCGGCCTCGCCGTCGATGTAATAGCTCACCTGCGATATCGGGGCCTGGCCGCTCCCCTGGTTCAGTATCGTGGCCGTGAAGGTGACCGTCTCGCCGATGGCGGCGTCCGGCGGCGACCAGCTAATGTCCTGGACCACGAGGTCGGGCGGGGGTAGGTTCACCACCCGGGTATTATTTTCCTCGTCAACCTCGGTAACCTGGCCGGCGGAGTCGGCGACGATGTCTATTTTGTGGTTGCCGGCAGCGACCACCCAGGGGAATTTCTCCGTGACCGTGGCGCCGGCTTCAATCGACGGGATATCCTGGTAACCGGCAATCGTGCCGTCCACGTAGTAGGCGAGGCGCGACTGCCCCGAATCGCGGCTGCCCTGGTTCTTCACGACGATGCTGAAGGTGACTTCGCTGCCGGCCGGCAGGCCCGGCGGCGACCAGGTAATGTTGCTGATGAGCAGGTCCGGCATGTGGGGCATGACGCTGACGGAGTTCTGGTTGTTGTCTTCATTGTTTTCCGTGACGTGCTTATCGTAGTCCGCGATGGCCTTGAAGACGTGGATGCCGTTCTCGGACTTCCAGGTAGTTGTCACGTTTTCCGAGCTGCCGGACGTTATCCGGTCGATATAGGCTGAAGTAAGCAGGGTGTCATCGAGGTAAAAGCTGACGCGGAAGTTATCCGCGGTGCCGCCGCCCTGGTTCTTGACGGTTACCGTGAAGGTGATGATGTCCCCGGTGGCCGGGTTTTCCGGCGACCAGGCGATGTTGGGGATAACCAGGTCCGGGGGGATGATGGGTACGTTGATGGTCAGCTTATTATTCTCGTGAGTGGTCTCCTTTATCATGTTCTCGTAGTCAGTGGTTACGGCGACGGCGTGCGTCCCGGTGGTGGCCAGCCACTGGAAAGTCTTGGTTGTTTCCGCATTGGCCGCGATGACCGGTATATCCAGGTAACCCAGGTAATGGCCGTCGATATAGTGGGCGGCGCGGGACGCCTCCGCACTGCCTTCGCCCATGTTGCGGATGGTGACCGTGAACGTCACGGTATCCCCCACGCCAGCATTGGCCGGCGTCCAGGTGATGCTCTTGACCGTCAGGTCGGGGGCCAGCGTGAGGAAGGAGACGGTGTTCTCGTTGTTGGACTCATCGCTTTCCGTGATTTTACTGTAGTAATCGATAACGGCCTTGATATCGTGCGTTTCGGCCTGGGCTATCCAGCTGAAGGTAATGTTTGTCGAGACGCCGGCTTCTATGGCGCTAACCGCAATGGCGGACTGGTATTCGCCGTTGATGTAGTAAGCCAGGTGAGATGAGTCCGCCCGGCCGGAGCCCTGGTTCTTGACCGTGGCCGTGAAGGTCACGTTATCGTACTTCGACGGGTTCTGCGGCGACCAGTTTATCTGCTCCACCACCAGGTCGGGGGGGAGCGTGGAAAAGGTCACCGTTAGCTCGTTGTTGGTCTCGTCGCTTTCCTTGGTCGCGTTGTTCTCGTCGACGATGGCCCTGAGGGTATGCTGTCCGGCCTGGGCCACCCAGTTATAGGTCTTGGTCAGCGTGGCACCGGGGTTGATGATGGCGATGTCCTGATAGCCCCTGGAGTTGCCGTCGATGAAAAACCCGACGTTGGTGACCCGGGACTTGGCGTTGCCCTGGTTCTTGATGGTAATGCTGAAAACGATGTTGTCCCCCCGGGACGGTTCCGCCGGCGTCCAGGTTACCGACTGCACGGTGAGGTCGGCCGCCAGGGTTGTCAGGGTATATGTCCGGGTGTTGTTGGTCTCGTCGGTCTCGGCGATTGTCCCGCTGGAGTCGGCTACTGCTTTGATGTTGTGGGTGCCCGGCTGGGCCACCCAGGTAAAGCTCTTGGTGGCCACCGCGCCGGCGCCGAGGTTGTTGATGTTCTCCGCAGCCAGTAACGTGTTGTCCACGTAGCAGGCCAGCAGGCTGAGGCCGGCCGCGGCGCTGCCCTGGTTCCGGACCGTTACCGTCACGGTCACCGCGTCGTCGATGGCCGGGTCCGCCGGCGTGAGGACAACGTCCGTCACGGTGAGGTCGGGGGCGGGGTCGGCGGCGAATGATTGGCTATAGCTCAGGCCTGATGCGGTGACTCCCAGTACCAATGCCAGCAGCAGTCCGGTGCTCCTGGCGAGAACCCTCTTGAAAGCTGCGGGGCAATCGGGCAAGTATAATACCTCCAGTTTAGGTATATATTACGTACCTTACCATTGTAAATTTGCGGGAGATAATAACCAATAGCCCTTTAGTAGGGTTTCTGCGGATATATTAGTACTATAGTCAGATGACGTGAATTCAAGCTGCGTCAGGCGGGGCCGTGGCGGTGGGGCGGGGCCTAGCGGCGAGGGGTTAAAAAGTACTATAAGGGTGGGGATAAAGGGGGTGAGGTTAAGATGGGGTGAGGCCAGGGGGTATTTACTCCTTGAGGATAGCCCAGGCCGGACAGTAGTTGTCCAGGCAGATGCCGCAATCCGTACATTTATCCGGGTCGATGATATAGAGGTCCTCACCCTCGCTGATGGCCCCCGCTGGACATTCGAAATAGCAGGCGCCACACTTGACGCAGTCTTCGGTAATACGGTAAGCCATGCCGGCCCCCTTCAAACTTAAGGGAATGTGCTTAGAAGGTAAACAGCCTGCCGGCGACCTCCGCCAGCCTCATCACCAGGCCGGGGATGACCCCCAGCAGCAGAACGCCCAGGCAGCAGATGAAGAGGGCCAGTCTCGGCGCGCCGGACGAGGGCACTTTCTCTCTGGAGGCGGCCTCCCCGGACCACATGACCTTGACGACGCGGAGGTAGTAGTAAGCGGAGATGACGCTGTTGATGGCGGCGATGACCACCAGCCAGAGCAGGCCGTTCTGCGCCGCGGCGCTGAAGATATAGAACTTGGCCATGAAGCCGGCGGCCGGCGGCATGCCGATGAGCGAGACCAGGCAGAAGGTCAGGGCCAGCGCCAGCACCGGCGCCCGCTTGAACATGCCGGTGAAGTCGGCAATCTCATCGCTGTTAATCTTGTTGGAGATGGCGATGATGGCGATGAAGGCCCCCAGGTTGGTCAGGGCGTAGCTGGTCAGGAAGAAGAGGATGCCGCTCTGCCCCAGGACGCTCGAGGCCGGGGCGAAACCGAAGGCGGCCAGACCGACCATCAGGTAGCCGGCCTGGGCGATGCTCGAGTAACCCAGCATACGCTTGATGTTGGCCTGGGGAATGGCCGCCACGTTGCCGACAATCATGCTGATAACTGCCAGCACGGCGAATATCATGCCCCAGTTGGCGCTCAGCCAGTCCGGCATGCCGAAGGCGGAGAAGAAAACGCGCAGGATAATGGCGAAGCCGGCAGCCTTGCTGCCCACGGAAAGATAGGCCGTTACCGGGGTCGGGGCGCCCTCGTAGACGTCTGGCACCCACATCTGGAAGGGGACGGCGGCAATCTTGAAGCCGAAGCCGGCAATCAGCATCACGATGCCCATAAGCAGGGCCGGGCTATCCATTACGGCGGAGGGGGGCATCGACTGGATGGCCTGGGCGATGGCCCCCAGCTGCGTCTGGCCGGTATAGCCGAAGACGAGCGCCATGCCGTAGAGCAGCACCGCCGAGGCTATCGCCCCCAGCAGCAGGTACTTCAGCGAGGCCTCGGTGGACTTGCGGTCCTTGAGGAAGCCCACCAGCACGTAGAGGGAGATGCTCGTCAGCTCCAGGGCGATGTAGAGAGAAATAAGGTCGGCGGTGGCCGCCATGAGCATCATCCCCAGCGTGGAGAGCAGAATCAGGGCGTAATACTCGCCCTGGAAACGGGCGAACTTATCCACGTAGTCGGCCGAGGCCAGGATGACCAGGAAGGCGATGCCGGCAAAGAGCAGCTTGAAGAACATGGCGAAGTGGTCCACTGCCAGCATGTTGCTGAACTGGGCCGGGTAGCTGCCGCCCCACATCGCCACCGTCACCCCGCCGGCGATAATCAGTCCCGCCAGCGCCACCGACCGTAGCACGTTCTTCTGCCGCACGCCCAGGTCGAGCAGGATTACCAGAACGGCAAACACCGCCAGCGTTATCTCCGGTATCAGCAGCGCCAGGTTCAAGTCCGGTTCTCCTTTATCTTCATTGCTTAACCGCCAATCATACCCGCAATCGGCGCGATGCCGAGCTTAAAGACATCGGTCAGGATGGCCGGGTAGATACCCACCAGTATTATTACCGCCACCAGGACGACCATGTAGAACTTCTCCAGCCCGTCCGCGTCCTTGACGGCGTTGAACTCGTCCTTCACCGGGCCGTAGAAGGCCTGCTGGAGCATCCAGAGGATGTAGCCGGCCGTCAGCACCACGCCGATAATGGCGATGATGGTGTAGGTCTGGATGTTGGGGACGACGGTGCTGTTGAAGCTGCCCAGGAAGATGAGGAACTCGGCGGCAAAGCCGCTGGTAAGCGGCAGCCCCAGCGAGGCCAGCCCGGCCACGGAAAAGACCACGGCGATGAACGGCACCTGCCGCGCCAGTCCGCCCAGCTTGCGGAGGTCGCGCACCTCGACGTTGTGAATCATGAGTCCGGCCATGGCGAAGAGCAGCCCGGTGACGATGCCGTGGCTGAACATCTGCAAAGCGGCGCCGGTCAGGCTTATCTCCCCTAGCGTAAAGATTCCGAGCAGCACGTAGCCCATATGGCTGATGCTGCTGTAGGCTATCATCCGCTTGATGTCATTCTGCATCAGGGTCACGGCGGCGCCGTAGAGAATGCCGATGAGAGCCAGTATAATCAACGGCTGTGCGTAATCGATAGCCACCCCGGGGAACATGCTCACGTTGAGGCGGATCATGCCGTAGCCGCCCATCTTGATGAGAACCCCGGCCAACATCACGCTGACGGCGGTGGGGGCATCGGTATGGGCGTCCGGGAGCCAGGTATGGAACGGGAACATCGGCAGCTTGACAGCAAAGCCGATGAACAGCAGGAAGAAGATGGCTGCGGCCGGCATAATCGATTGCACCATGCCCAGGCCCTGGTTGGTAATGTCCACCATGCTCAGGCTGCCGGTGGTGAAGTAGAGGCTGAGGATACCCGCCAGCATGAAGGCGCTGCCGAACAGGGTATATATGACGTACTTGATAGCCGAGTATTCGCGGCGTCCCGAGCCCCAGATGGAAATGAGGAAGTACATCGGGATGACCTCTATCTCCCACATGATGAAGAAGAGCAGCAGGTCCAGCGAGGCGAAGACGCCGAGGATACTGGTTTCCAGCAGCAGCAGCCAGGCGAAGAACTCGCGCGGCCGGGCGTGCACCTTCCAGGAGATGAGCACCGCCAGGAAGCCGAGGAAGGCCGTCAGCAGCACCAGCGGCATGCTCAGGCCGTCCACGCCGAGGTGGTAATGGGCGTTCAGCGGCGCAATCCAGAGGTACTTTTCCTCGAACTGGAAGACCCCGGCCATAGTCGACGAGCGGTCGAAAGCGATGAAGAGATAAATC
>JBDRFW010000044.1:0-2932 GCA_043818415.1 Chloroflexota bacterium
CCAGCCGCTGGTGGTCCAGTGGGGAGATGTCTACGGAAGGCACATTATCCTGACCGAGAACGACGGCACGGTGGTGGCCGATTCCGACGAGAAGCTCCTGGGCATGACCTACCAGACTGAAACCCCGGGCGTGCCCATGTCCGCCACGCCGGGAATAATGGGAATGATGGGCACGGGGGGTGGCGATATCGGGAGGCTCTATATCAGCCACGGGGAATCGCGGGATCTCGCCCGTGCCTCGATGCAAATCACCTACCGGACCATCGGGCGTTTCTTCCTCTGGGGAGGCCTGCTGGCCATCGCCATCGCCATCCTGCTGACCTTTATACTATCGCGGCGTATCCTGGCGCCCGTCAAAGCCCTGACCAGCGCCGCCCGGCAGTTCGGCAGGGGCGACTTCTCCCTGAGGGTGCCTTCCCGGGACAAGGGCGAGGTGGGCGAGCTGGCCGAGTCCTTCAACACCATGGCCGATAACCTGGAACGCAACGAGCGACTCCGCCGCGGCATGGTGGCAGACGTCGCTCACGAGCTGAGGACGCCCCTCTCCAACCTCAACGGCTACCTGGAGGCCATCCGCGACGGCGTGATTCAGCCGAACGAAGACGCCATCCGCTCCCTCAGTGAAGAGGCGTCCACCCTTTCGCGGCTGGTCAAGGACCTTCAGGAGCTGAGCCTGGCAGATGCCGGCGAGCTCAAGCTGGTCCGGCAGTCGGAGGATATCTCCCGTCTGGTCAGGGAGACCGTGATTTCCCTGCAGGCCAAGGCGTCCGCCAAGCACCTCAATATTTCGACCGACCTTCCCGAAGGGTTGCCGGGGGTGAATATCGATTCCCACCGCATCAAGCAGGTCCTGCACAACCTCATGGACAACGCGGTGGTGCATACCGGTTCGGAAGGCAGCATCACGGTCAGGGCCCGGCATGAGGCCGACCTGGTCTATATCAGCGTGACCGACACCGGCGAGGGCATCAGCGCCGCAGACCTACCCTTCATCTTCGAGCGGTTCTACCGCGTGGACAAGTCCCGCACCCGCGCTACCGGCGGCAGCGGCCTGGGACTGACCATCGCCAAACGCCTGGTGGAGGCCCACGGCGGCACGATTGAGGTCCGGAGCGACCCGGGGCACGGGACCACCTTCACCTTTACCCTGCCCGTTTCCGCATAATGCGTCGTAATGTTAATATTTGCTTAACATTGGCCTGACATACTATTTGGTGGCAATAAACCTGAACCCGTCCGGGGAGGAGAAAACAGGAGATAAAAATGAAGGTCTTCAAGATAGCTCTGGTGATGACTGTCCTGGGAATTCTCATCGTCTTGCTGGCGGGCTGCGGCGCGGGGGAGGATGAAGCCGCCGCATCTCAGGGCCAGCCGGCCGAGGTCGTTCGCGGCGACCTTACCCTGGAGATTACGGCCGCCGGCAACCTGGCCCTGTCCCACACCGAGGACCTGCCCATCGACCTCTTCTACGCGAAGGGAACGGTCGAAAACGTGCTGGTGGAGGCAGGGGACACGGTGACGGAGGGGCAGGTACTGGCCACGCTGGACACGGAAGAATGGGACGACGAACTGGGTAAACTGGAGGATGCGGTGACCGCCCGGGAGCGCGACCTCACCCAGGCGCAGATTAACCTGCAGACCACCGAGCAGAACCTGAAAAACGCCCGCGACGCTGAGACCACCAAGGGCCTGGCGATACTCAACGCCCAGATAAGCCTGCAGCAGGCGCAGAACACCCTGGCGGCGGGCATTGCCGCCACCGATTTCAATGCGGTCACTGCCGAACTGAACAAGGCCAAGGCCTGGTATGATTATGTAAAGACCACCCTCAAAGAATCGGGGAATATTAGCGTGGACGACTGGCTGCTGGCCTTCGAGCGTGCCAAGGAGCGGCTGGATACCGCCCAGGCGAACTTCGATAACACCATCGCCGGTTACGACAGCCGTGAGCTTGACCTCAAGAAGAAGCAGGTGGAGGCCGCCGAGATATCGCTGGCGAACGCCCGGGAAGACCTGAGTGAAGTGGCCGCGGACGTTTCCCTGAAGGAACTGAACCTTACCCTGACCCAGGGGAAACTGGCGGACGCTGAAAAGTCCCTGGAAGACGCCAAGAAAGCCCTGGAAAAGGCCCGGGCCAAGAGCCCGGAGATTAAGGCCCCGTTTGACGGGTTCGTGACCAGCGTCAACGTTGCCGGCGGAGATGAAGTCCTCAAGGGCACGGTGGCCGTCCGGATTGCCGACCCTGCCAAGTTCGAGGCCGATATCCTCGTCAGCGAGATTGATATCCTCCAGGTGAAGCTGGACGGGCAGGCCTATGTCCAGGCTGACGCCATGACGGGGGTAAAGCTGCCGGCTAAAGTCACCCACATCGCTCCCACCGCCACCATACAGTCCGGCGTGGTCAACTACGTTGTCAAGGTGGAGCTGGCCCCGGTTGAAGCTGCTGTCTCGCAAGAGCCGTCGACCGGAGCGCCGGCCGCGGCGGATACCGCCTCAGGAGAACTGCCGCTGCCGCTGCAGCAGGCCGTCGAAGCGGGCCGCATGACCCGGGCACAGGCCGAGGAGCTGATGAAACAGGGGCCGCCGGCCGGCTTCACGCCTCCCGCCGGTTTCACGCCGCCTTCGGGAGCGGGGTTCGGGCAGAGCAGCCGGGCGCAGAGCCAGGTCTCGGGCGCGTTGCCGGCCGATTTCCAGCTACGCGAAGGACTGACCGTCACCGTGAGCATCATCGTGGCCCAGAGAACCAATGTCCTGCTGGTACCCAATGCCGCCATTTCCCGTGAAGGGACCCAGAGCTACGTACAGGTGGTCACCGCCTCCGGTGCTCCAGAGAAGCGCGCCGTGCAGACCGGCATCAGCAACTGGCAGCACACGGAGATTACCGAAGGCCTGAAAGAGGGAGAGAAGGTACTCGTCCCGCAGGGCACGGTGG
>JBDRFW010000045.1:0-4017 GCA_043818415.1 Chloroflexota bacterium
ATCGCCAAGGGGGTGGACCCGTCAGGGAATGATGTCCTGGCACCACCGGTCAGGTCGCTCTGGGAACTGAGCGACGAAGATTGGTCTTATTCGATTGCTACCAACCTCACCGGGACCTTCTATTGTTGTCGGGCTGTAGCCAGGCATATGTTAGAACGGAAGAACGGCAAGGTGATAAACCTCTCATCGATGGGCGCGATACGGGCTGTTAAAGGTATGTTCGGCTACTGCACCGCCAAGGCGGGGGTAATAGCCTTTACCAGAACACTGGCCATTACCTGGGCCGGCGATAATATCCAGGCCAATTGTATCGCGCCGGGATTTCTCCCCGTGGTGGAGATGGCGCCGGAAATGAGAGCCCGGACGGAGCGCTTCTTCCCGATGGGGCGTTTCGGTATCCCCCGGGAAATCGGGCCGCTGGCCGTCTACCTGGCGTCAAGCGCATCGGACTATGTTACCGGGCAATTCTTTCCTATCGACGGTGCCGCCGGCGCGACTTATGCTCCCACGGGCTATATACCCGGCTCCTGAGCCCGGACGGACTTAATACTGGATGGCTGGGCCATACCTTCATCCAATGACTTTAGGGTTGCATCTGAAAACTTGAAGGAAGGGATACCGGAGATATGTTGGAGGAGTTTAGATTAGACGGGAATGTAGCCATCATCGCTTCCCGTGGCTTCAGCTGGATTAAAGAGCTGGCCCTGTCTCTGAACCGGGCCGGAGCCAGGGTTACCGTGGCTACCAGCGACCGGGGAAAGATAAACGAGATAACGGCGGCTTTGCCCGGGCAAGACGTCCTGTGTATTCCCACCGACCTGAACAACAACCAGGAAATCGAAAGCATGGTGACACGAACCGTATCGCAGTTTGGCAAGGTCGATATCCTGGTTAACGGTCTTAACCTGGAACTCTGGAAACCCCTGCTGGACACGACCGAAAAAGAGTGGCAGGAGGTGCTCCAGGCTAACCTTACCCCGGCTTTTCTTTGCTCCAGGGCCGCCGGCAAATACATGGTAGCCCAAAAGGCCGGCAGTATCATTAACATTGTCTCCGGCCTGGCCGAAAGGGGAATACCCCACGGCACCGCCTATGGTGCCAGCATGGGCGCGGTGCTTGCGTTCACGAAGGCTCTCGCGCTGGAATGGGCGCAGCAAAACGTAAGGGTAAATGCCCTGGGAGTAGGCTGGGCGGAGAATCAGGGCGCCGGGGGTGAAAAAGACATCCTCGCACGCTATATTCCGGCGCGTCGCCGTGCCCGTGCCGGGGACGTTTCCCCATTGGTCGTGTTCCTTGCTTCTAAAGCCTCCTCATTCATGAACGGAAGTTTCTATATTGCTGACGGCGGCCTGATGGCGAGAGCCTAGATATATCTGATTAGTCTTGCCGCAAAAGTGCAATTTACCAAGAGCGTAACTCAATATTCGACCCGGCATCCGGCCACGACCGGCTTTAGCTGCCAGTAAAATACCAGCTTAAAATGGGAGGAAGCATGATAACCAGGATGAGCCACTTCGGAATCGTTGTTAATAACCTCGAAGAATCCGCGAAATTATGGACCGATACTTACGGGCTCAGGGTACTCAAGAGCGGCAGGGTGGACGCCGAGGGAATCAGGAACCTTTTTCTAATAGTGGGAAACAGTTACATCGAGCTTATGGAGCCAACCGATAAACAGGATATGAACAATGCCATCGCCAGACGCCTGGCAACAAAAGGCGAAGGAATTTATCATGTAGCTCTCGTGGTTGATGACCTGGAAAAGACCGGCTCGGAGCTTGAGAAGAAGGGTATCGTATTAACAAAACGTGTGCCAATCGAGGATGAGCCGGAGGGTCGCATCGTGGTACACCCCAAATGTGCCAGCGGCGTGCTGCTGGAGCTCGTCACCAGGGGAGTGTAACCGCTCAGCGGGCCCGGGCACGTTGCTTTTTCGTGGTTTAACAGGCAAAATACTCTTATCCGGGTGCTTAAGATAATTAAAAGGAGCGTGTTAAATAAATGAAAAACAAAGTCGCTGTTGTCGGAGTAGGTCAGACGAAGTACGAAGCGAACAAGTCGGATATGTGGCAGGGTGACGTTGCCTACGCCGCCATAGAAAAGGCGTTGCAGCACGCGGGACTCACTTATAAGGATGTCTCCGCCGACGGGGTGGGAATCGAGAGGATATTGACCACCGGGGAGGACCACTTTATCGGCAAGACCTGTAACGCGTTCTGGATACACCATTATTTAGGGGCCTTTGGCCTGGCGCAGGACAACGTATCGGGCGACGGCTCCTACGGCGTCTACCATGCCGTTATCGACATACTCTCGGGCCACTATGACATCGTCCTCGTGGTTTCGATAACCAAGGAATCGGAGTCATCGAGGGCGGCCGTCGAAAATTGCATGTTCGACCACATTTACCTTCAGCCGCTGGGATTCGATAGCCTGACCGCGTCGGCGCTACAGGCACAGAGGTACATGGAAAAGTACGGCATTTCGCCGGAGCAGTGCGCCAGGGCGGCCGTGAAAAGCCGCCGGAACGCCAGGAACAACCCATACGCCCAGGAGCCCCTGGATATCGATGTCGATGATGTCCTCAGCTCGAGGATGCTGGCCTCTCCCATCAGACTCCTGGACAGCAAGCCGCTCGTCTCGGACGGGGCCTGCGCCATAATACTGGCTTCAGAGGCCACGGCCAGAAAGGTAACGGATAAGCCGGTATGGGTGAAGGGTGTGGGGAACTGCTATGACGCCCATTACCTGGGAGACAGGGACTTAGGCGATTGTGATTCATTAGTGGCCGCGGCGCAGCGGGCCTACCGCCTGGCGGGGATAAGTAACCCGCTCAAGGAGATTGACGTGGCCGAGATATCAGCCGAGTACGGCTACCAGGAGTTATTGTGGACGGAAGGACTCGGCTTCTGCGGCCGGGGCGAAGGCGGCAGGCTGATAGACAGCGGCGCCACCGCCATGGGAGGAGAGCTGCCGGTGAACCCGTCCGGGGGTGTTTTAGCCGGTAATCCAATTCAGGTGGCCGGCACCGCCCGGGTGGCCGAGGCCGCGCTGCAGCTCAGGGGAGAGGCGGGCGACCGGCAGGTAAAGGATGCCGGCACTGCCCTGGCACATGGTTTCTACGGACCGTGCGGGCAGTCTCAATGCGTCATCATCCTGGGAAACTGAGTAAAGAGAGGTTCAGTCATGTCAGAGAGAGTAGCCATCGTGGGGATAGGCCAGACGGCGGGCAAGAGGCGGCGACCGGAAATCAACGAGGTGGAGCTGGTTAACGAGGCGGTCAGGGCCGCCCTCCAAGACGCTCAACTATCCATCAGGGATATCGATGCCGTCGTGGTGGGCAATATGGAGTTCTTCGAGGGCACCTTCTTTACCGACCAGTGGCTGGTGGAGGGGCTGGGCTCCTACCTGAAATCGGGGATGAGGGTAAACGCCGCCGGAGATACCGGCGCCGCTATCTTCACCACGGGCGTGGCCCACGCCGCCTCGGGCTTGTTCAACACCGTGCTCTGCGTCGGCTTCGAAAAACAGGACGAAGGCGCCTACGGCGGTATCGGGATGAGGTCGGAGGACTCTTTCTTCAACATCGCCGGGGGCTCCGGCCGGGCCATCGGCTCGATGTGGGGGACGGCCGTGTCAGTATTGGAGAGAAAATCGGCCACCGAAGAGCATATCGCCAGAGTCCGGGTAAAAGAGGCGGAATGCGCCCGCAGAAACCCCTACGCGCAATTAAAATTGGACCTGACGGTAGACCAGGTCATGAACTCGGAGATAATCATCGCGCCGCTGAGGTTTCTCCACGTTTGCCCTACCTCCGTCTCCTCGTGCGCGGTGATAGTAGCCCCGGAACAGAGGGCCAAGAAGATAACCGGGAAACCGGTGTGGGTCAAGGACTACGAGTGCGTCCACGGCGGGATACAGCCGAGGATGGGAGAACCCTGGCTCTGCGCGGGCCTGGTCTACCCCACGGGACCGCAGTTCCGCTGGGGGGTGGAGCGCTGCGCCGAGAGGCTGTAC